>JADEXW010000362.1 GCA_015206935.1 Pseudanabaenaceae cyanobacterium LEGE 13415
TTGCGCTACCCACTGACCAATGGACACCCGAATATTTAGGCGCACATCAGTCAAAGTCGATTTTGTCAGCCTCTCGCGAAGAACTTTACTACAGTGGAATCGGCAAGAATCTGAAAGCGAGGCATCAAAAAGCTGTCAACGCGATCGTGAATTCTGGATGTCGATCGATTGGTTTTGTCTCAGGCTGGAATGATTTGGAATATCTTCTCTGGGTGCTGCTGAACGAGAAAACCGGCGGTCACTTTCGGATGAGGCACGTCCAGGTCGAGAATCCATCAAACAAGTTGACCCCTGAGTTTCCAGACTCTGAAGTTTGTGCAGTTCTCTTTATTGACGGAAAAGTAACCTTAGGGAAGAAGCAGTTTTTCGATTTTTCTGGTCGTTGAACACAACAATCCGCTAATCTAGAAGACCTAGGAAAAAATCACATCTCCTCACATAAGGAGTGGTGCTTCATGCCGAATTCCGTCGATCGTCGTCCGATTTTGCTCGATTTTGAAAAACCTCTCGCTGAACTCGAAGCCCGCATTACTCAGGTACGCGAGTTGGCTGAAGAAAACGAGGTGGATTTGTCTGATCAGATTGCGCTGCTCGAACAACGTGCGATCGAGCTTCGCAAAGAGATTTTTAGCGGCTTGACTCCCGGACAACGGCTCCAAGTCGCACGCCACCCGCGTCGTCCCAGTACCCTCGATTACATTCAGACGATTAGCGATGAATGGATGGAGCTACACGGCGATCGAGGGGGACACGATGATCCGGCAGTGGTTGGGGGCGTAGGACGAATTGAAGGTCGCCCGGTTGTCATGTTGGGTCAGCAGAAAGGACGCAACACAAAAGACAATATTCAACGCAATTTTGGGCAAGCGTCTCCAAGTGGCTATCGAAAAGCGATTCGATTAATGGAACATGCCGATCGCTTTGGAATGCCAATTTTGACCTTCATTGATACCCCCGCAGCATGGGCGGGATTAGAGGCGGAACAATTCGGACAGGGAGAAGCGATCGCGTATAATCTGCGCGAAATGTTTGGGTTTGAAGTGCCGATTATTTGTAGCGTGATTGGAGAAGGCGGATCGGGTGGCGCATTAGCGATCGGGGTTGGTGAACGATTGCTGATGTTTGAACATGCGGTTTATAGTGTGGCTCCTCCTGAAACTTGTGCGACGATTCTTTGGCGCGATTCGACGAAATCGGCTCAGGCGGCAGAAGCTTTGAAAATCACCGCTCCCGATTTGAAAGAGTTAGGAATTGCGGATGAAGTCTTGACAGAACCGATCGGCGGCGCACATAGTGATCCATTAGCAGCAGCAGAAACTTTAAAGGCAGCAATCTTGCGAAATTTAGTAGAGTTAGATCAGCTCACCCCCACACAGCGAAGAGAACTCCGTTATCAAAAATTCCGCAACATTGGAGTCTTTACAGAAGCAGGATTGCCTTCGCATCTTTGATCTTGTTGCAGTGCGAATCGACAAAATCCCCAAATCGCACCGCAGCAAGATATAATCAGTAACGTAACGATTTGTAAAACCCTCACTCATTTTCAATTTGCTAAAACTTTCTCAAACGTTTTTCGGTTCTGTGATTCAACCCTAGTCCTTTCTCTGCATTTGTACCCGTTGTTGTGACTCACCGAAAACGTTGTCACGCTTTTTCTAACCCGCCCCCTATTAAGTTTTTGAGGATTCATGAGTTCCTCCACCCCTCGACGCGCCCTGATTACTGGGGCAAGTAGCGGCATCGGACAAGCCACCGCGATCGCATTCGCCAAAGTTGGAATCGATGTTGTTCTCGTCAGCCGTACCCAATCTAAATTAGATGCCGTTGCCGCAGAAGCTCGATCGCTCGGTGTCGATGCCAAAACTTGCACGATCGATCTCGCTCAGGTTGAAACGATTCGACCCAAGCTGGAATCGCTCATTTCTGAAGTTGGCACGATCGATATTCTGGTCAACAATGCAGGCATGGCGTATACCGGCAAGCTTGCAGACATGCCCTTAAGCGACTGGCAACGAGTCTTAGATCTCAACGTCACCAGCGTCTTTCAGTGCATTCAAGCCGTATTGCCCGGAATGCGATCGCACAAACGCGGCACGATCATTAACATCGCCTCGATCGCGGCGCATCAAACTTTTCCTGACTGGGGCGCATATTGCGTCAGCAAGTTTGGAATTCTAGCACTCTCGAAAACCTTGGCAGCAGAGGAACGCGCCCACGGAATTCGAGTTGTAACCCTCTCACCAGGGTCGGTTAATACCTCGATTTGGGATACCGAAACGGTGCAGGCAGACTTCGATCGATCCGCCATGCTGACTCCAGACATTGTTGCGGACGCGATCGTGCAAGCTGCCACCCTAAACGATCGCGCAGTGGTAGAAGAAATGATTCTGATGCCCAATGCCGGAACGTTTTGAGTCGAGGCTTTCCAGTTAAACGGTTCTCTTTTTGCACACTTACTTTTGCAACAATCATGACTATTGCTTCTCCCAATGGATTCAGCGCCAAGAACAAATTAGAATCAAGACCCGATCGCAATACGCAAAACGGTCAAGAAGCTAAGATTAAGCCGCCGAGCGAAGATACCTCTGAAGAGATGATGGATGCGGTGCGAACGATGTTAGTCGGGGTGGGTGAAGACCCTGAGCGTGAAGGCTTGCTGAAGACTCCGAAACGGGTAGCGGATGCAATGCGTTTTCTTACCAGTGGCTACAATCAATCGCTCGAAGAGTTGGTGAATGGCGCGATTTTTGATGAAGGGCACAACGAAATGGTGCTGGTGCGCGATATCAATTTCTTTAGCTTGTGTGAGCATCATATGTTGCCGTTTATGGGACGGGCGCATGTGGCTTACATTCCGAATGAGAAGGTGGTGGGCTTGAGTAAGTTGGCGCGGATTGTGGAGATGTATTCGCGACGGTTACAGGTTCAGGAGCGCTTAACTCGTCAGGTGGCGGAGGCGTTGCAGGAAGTGCTTCAGCCGCGTGGTGTTGCGGTGGTGATGGAAGCATCGCATATGTGCATGGTGATGCGTGGGGTGCAGAAACCGGGTTCTTGGACGGTGACTAGTGCGATGGTGGGATGTTTTCAGGATGATCAGAAGACTCGTGAAGAGTATCTCAACTTGATTCGTCATCAACCTTCGTTTTGGTAGGTTGAGAGCGTTAGTTTGTAGCTGAGAAGGTGGAAGCCCCCCAACCCCCAATTCTGGGGGAGCAAGAGTCTTAAGTCCGCAATTTTGCGGGTTTGGGGGCAATTTAGAGTTTGTCCTCATCTAAACTTCTACTGCTCTATCTTAGTCCCCCAAATTTGGGGGATTTAGGGGGCACAATCTGGCAGCAACGCAGCGATAATCACGATCGCAGTTTTCTAAATAGCTCTGCAACACGCTCTAGGTTTTTATCACCTGGGGCGTTTTCTAATCCGCTTGATAAGTCAATTCCATCTGGTGCAACTAAGTTCAGTGCATCTGTAACATTGTTCGGATTCAGTCCCCCTGCTAACCACCAATCACAGCTAGGACGAAACTCTTTTAGCATTGTCCAATCGATCGATAATCCAGTTCCCCCTGCTTGAGTCGGATGATACGCATCCAACAATAGAACATCAACCAATGATTGATAGTCGATCGAGAGTTCCAAATCAGTTTTAGATCGAATCCGCAATGCTTTGATCAATTTGACATTCAAGGCTCTAACTTGCTGACAAAATTCGGGTGATTCTTTGCCGTGAAGCTGCACTACATTTAGATTTGCGATCGCAACTGTTTCTCGAATCGCATCAATCGAAGCATCAAGGAACACACCCACACGATCAATTGATAGTTGATTATTAATCGATCGAATGTTTGCAGCATCAATATAGCGGGGAGTTCCAGGAACACAGATAAAGCCGATCGCGCTTGCCCCGGATTGTTCAATTGCGATCGCTTGATCGAGTTTAGTGATACCGCAAATCTTAACTTGTAAGCCCATCGTTAGAATTGTTGTGTTTCCTCAAACGATAGCGTATCAAGAAGTGGAAACCGCTAAAGTAAGAACATCTGAACTTTTTGGGAAAATCGTATGATTGCTAATCCTAAATTTTCGTTTAGTCCCCAAGAGTACCTGGACTGGGAAGAACAGCAAGAAATTCGATACGAATATGCTGAAGGCGAAGTTTACGCAATGACGGGTGGCACAATTCCCCATAGCGCGATCGCAGTTAATTTTGTGTCTCTTCTAAAGTTCCACCTGCGCGGTCGCGGTTGTCAGGTACTAAACTCCGATGCGAAGGTTGGAATTACAGAAGACGGTCCGTTCTTTTATCCTGATATCAATGTCACTTGCGATCAACGCGATCGTACTGCATTGAAATTCGTGCAGTATCCTTGCTTAATTGCTGAAGTACTATCACCGACTACAGAAGCCTACGATCGTGGTAGTAAGTTCGCCCAATATCGACAGCTTGAAAGTTTGAAAGAATATGTTCTGATCAGCTCTGATAGTGCCAATGTTGAGATCTTTCGACTGAATCAGAACAATAAATGGGAACTTACACCGTACAGTAAAGGCGATGAAATTCAGCTTGTGAGTGTGGATTTGAAGTTCTCGATCGATTTGCTTTACGAGGATATTAATCTTGGTTCCGATGAGCGATCGCTTACAATAAAAGAATAAAATCCTGTGAACCAATGCTGAAAGAAAAAGTAAAGCAACAAATCGACAAGCTAAACGACGAGCAACTGAAGCAAGTTGAAAGCTTTATCACGGCGATTCAAGTGCAATCTGAGCAGTCCCAAACTTCTAAGCGATATTGGGAGACTGCAACAAAAGAAGAATGGCTTAAATCCTTCCACGAGTGGACACAACAATTTCCCAAAACCGAAGTCATTTTGCCGGATGAGGCTTATGATCGTGAAAGTATTTACGGCGATCGGGGACGTGACTAAGGCGAATGTCCCAATACCTGCTAGATACAAATATTGTTTTGCGATTGTCTAACCCAATTGATCCTCAACATATCCTTGCCACCGATGCGATTTTTCGCTTGATAGCGCAGGGTCATCAATGCGTCATTACTCCACAAGTTTTGTTCGAGTTTTGGGTGGTTGCAACTCGTCCGACAACTGTGAATGGTCTCGGATGGACGACAGAACAAGCAAATGATTCCATTGAACGTTTGCTCGATCGCTTTCCGCTTCTTGAAGAGCGCCCCGAAATTTTCCCGCTTTGGTTGCAGTTGGTGAATGATAACAACATTCAAGGAAAGAGATCGCATGATATTCGCCTCATTGCTGTCATGTTGTCTCACAGTGTGGATCATTTGCTGACGTTGAATCCGAATGATTTCGCCGTTACTGCTTCCATCACTGTGATTCATCCTCAAACAGTGCAATAAAAAAGCCAGAGTTCGGAACCCTGGCACTGTGGATCTAGATTGAATTTGAGTTAGCGGTTCTCTTGTTGTTGCAAGAACTGACGCACTTCACGACCTGGAGTATAACCGTAACCAAAATTGGATTGATCACTGTCATCCATAATTTGAGGAGTGATCATCACGACTACTTCTTGGCGAGTATTGTTACGATTGGTGCTTCTAAACAGCGAACCTAACAGCGGCAAATCACCTAAGATTGGAACCTTCGTCACAGTAGCTCGATCGCTTTCCTGAATGATTCCAGACAGAATCAAGG
>JADEXW010000363.1 GCA_015206935.1 Pseudanabaenaceae cyanobacterium LEGE 13415
ATCTTAGAGCGTCGTCAACAAAAAGACAGTCTTGATCAAGAACTTTCAACTCTTCGCCGCGAACTCGAACCGGATGCGGAGACTGAAGCTTATTCGGAATGGAAGATTTTTCTGAGTCAATTACAGCAACCGGAATTTGAAGCCTTGAATGCGATCGCACATCAATCAAATCCGAATGCAACTCTGAAACAGATCGCAGAAGCTAACTTAACGATGCCGGAATTGTTAATTGATTCAATTAATGAACATGCGATCGAGACCCTTGGCGATTTTGTGATTGATCCAACCCCCGGAAAAGCTCCGTCGATCGCGCCTGAATATTTGGAAGCGGTTAAGCAACTATTAGAGCAATCCTAAATGAGTCGTATGATGCGGGGTTGATTGCGCCCCCTAGCCCCCAAGTTTGGGGGGACAAGACTCTTAGCCCCCAGAATTGGGGGTTGGGGGCTTTCCCGAATCGTACAACTTAAATCGGATTGCTATAGGTTAAGGTTGCCAACTTGCCACACGCCACCACTCTAAAGCGGTCTCCTGTGGAATCTTTAATCGAGCCTCACCCCCATCAAGATGTACCCTCAATGTGAGTTTTGTATCCGTATCTAGCTGCGTGAGAACAGGTTTGAAATCATACTCGCCCACATGAGCGATCGAAAAATTATTCGGCGTGACATCTTTCGCACTCAACAGCGATCGATTCGCTTCAATTTCTAAAGGCTGATCGTGATCAAGCTTCACTAAACCCGGAAATCCAACCAATCTGAGGTGAATGGTATCTGATTGTCCGAGTGGGAATCGTTTGTAAAAGACCACTTGCCAAGCTCGATCGCGATCGTCTTGAAGCTTTGACAACGATCGATACAAGATACTATTTGCGTCTGAGTAAGTATGAACGGATGCCAGTACAGTATTCGCGCCGATCGCCCAAATTAAGACCGCTAAAACGCAACTTTTCCACAATCGCGCTAAGTTTTCCACAATCTAACCCGCTGTTTTCCACAACACCACACAGGACAAAGCTACTGTGTGTACACAAGTTTCCTGCGCTTCGTTGCTGTTGATTGCGCCCCCTAAATCCCCCATTCTGGGGGACTTTGAGGAAGAAAAACTTCTCGAACTCTAGGGCGCTTTCCACTTTCAAAGTCCCCCAAATTTGGGGGATTTAGGGGGCATTAGCCGATTCAAACGAAGCAAAACAACTTGTCTACACCTAGTAGAGGAACAACTCCCACAGGAATTTTATTCCCATTCGATCGTTCCAGGCGGCTTCGAGGTGATGTCATACACCACCCGATTTACGCCCTTCACTTCGTTCACAATTCGATTAGAAATCGTTTCCAGCAAATCGTAAGGAATACGTGCCCAATCTGCGGTCATGCCATCTTCACTCTTCACACAGCGAAGTACGATCGGATAAGCATAAGTCCGCTGGTCGCCCATCACGCCAACGCTCCGAACTGGTAACAAGACTGCAAACGCTTGCCATACATCGTGATAGATGCCTGCTCGGTTGATTTCTTGCCGCACAATTAGATCCGCATCGCGAAGAATATCGAGCTTTTCATCAGTCACTTCACCGAGAATCCGAATTGCTAAACCCGGTCCGGGGAACGGCTGACGATTCACGATTTCTTCAGGCAAACCAATCGATCGACCCACTTTTCGCACTTCATCTTTGAACAGTTTCCGCAGCGGTTCGATCAATTTGAACTGCAAATCTTTCGGCAATCCACCGACGTTGTGATGGCTCTTGATTTTAACTGCAACCCGCTCACCAGTTTGCGGATCGACGTTAGTATCTGCCGATTCGATCACGTCTGGATACAACGTGCCTTGAGCCAGATAATCAAAGGGCCCTAACCGCTTCGATTCTTCCTCGAACACGCGAATAAATTCGTGTCCAATCCGTTTACGCTTCTCTTCGGGATCAGTGATCCCTTTCACCGCTGAGATGAAGCGATCGCGAGCATTCACATACGCGACATCGATATGGAACTGCTCATGAAACAGTTTCACCAACCGTTCCGGCTCTAACTTCCGCATAAAGCCTTGGTCAATGAACATACAAGTCAATTGATCCCCGATCGCTCGATGCAGTAAAAATGCCAATGTCGAAGAATCAACCCCGCCAGAAAGTGCAAGCAGAACTCGCTTATCCCCCACTTTGGCGCGGATTTCGCGAATGGATTCTTCCACAAACGCATCGGTCGTCCAAGTCGGTTCACACTCGCAAATGTGATAAACAAAGTTGCGAATCAAAGCCTGTCCATATTGCGAATGCACCACTTCAGGGTGGAACTGAACCCCATAAAGCTTCCGATCGTGTTCTGCGATCGCGGCACAAGGCGTATTTGCAGTATGAGCCAGCAACTCGAATCCGTCTGGTAATTTCGCAACCGAGTCACCGTGGCTCATCCACATGATCGAGCCATCTTCGACATTGGTTAAAAGATCAGTCGGATCATCGATCGATAAATTGGCTTTGCCATATTCACCCCGATCGCTGCGTTCAACAGTACCGCCGAGTTGTTGAACCATAAGCTGCATTCCGTAACAGACTCCAAGCACTGGAACACCGAGCTTCCAAATTTCTGGATCGCAGTGGGGTGCGCCTGTGTCGTATACCGAACTAGGACCACCGGAGAGAATAATGCCCTTGGGGTTGAGTTGGCGGAGTTGTTCAGCGCTCGTCCGATACGACAAAACTTCAGAATAGACCTGAGTTTCGCGAATTCGACGGGCAATGAGTTCAGAGTATTGTGAACCGAAATCGAGAATCACAATCATCTGTCGATCGAGGGCATCCAGAGTTGATGTAGACGCAATTGGGGCATCCAAAACGGATGGTTCAGTATGTGGAGTCACGGGAGTTTCCTGATGAGATGTAACGGGAACAAACCGGAATAAACGAACTTTGAAGGGTGGGACGAAATAATCGAGTTTTAGATAATCAGGCTATTTTAATCACATTAGCAAACGGACTCAAGCAGTTGAGTTGCTTTTTTGCTTTTGATTAGAATTTGACGATCGCGATCGAACAAAATTGTCCCAACTTCGACGGTTGTTTCGCTGTGGGTGTAGATGTAGTGCTGGGCGCGATCGTCGATGGTTTCAGCAATCGAAGTGTAAACCTCGATCGCTTTTCCCAAGTTTCTTAAGTATTTCAATCCATCTTCTGCCGTTGCACTGTTGAGCAGTACTTGGAGATCCGAAGTTGCAATCCCAACTTTTGCCGCGTGAGCCGTGAGAATTTCTTGTCGAGCATCTGCGACATGATGATGGGTATGAAAGATACCGCCTGCGAGTTTAATCAATTTACCGTGATAGCCAAAGAGAAGGATTGATTGTACTTGCTGAATGCCTGCTTCCACAAGTAGCGATCCGATCCAATTTGCGGTTTTGATTGTGCGATCGCGTTCAATGCCCAGTTTTGCTGCCAAATCTAATCCATTTTCCCCGATACAAAATACCAGCGTGTCGAACTGTTGCGCTTTTTGCTGAAGTTCAGATCGAAAGATCTCTAATTGATCGGGTGCGCTTAACGGTTGAGCAATTCCAGAAGTTCCAAGCAGAGATAACCCTTCAACGACTCCGAAAGCTTCGTTTGAGGTGCGCTTTGCGAGTTGGCGACCTTCAGGAAGAATGATCGTCACTTGCAAGGATTCGTTGGATTTTAGAAGTCGATCGAGATTCGTGATCAGTAATTCTTGAGCGTAGGAATAAATTGCCGATCGTTGATTGGATTGAATACCGATGCCTTCACCGCCAACGATCGTGATTCCTTCACCTTCGCTCAATTCCACCATTGCCCAAACAGGTGTATTCCGCGTTAAATCGAGATTGTCACCCGGATCGCTGCGAGTAATGGCTAGAGCAGAGTGATCTGATAATTTAGCAACTTGTTCGATCGCAATTTCAACCGTTTGGTCTGGATTGATTAAATCGAGTTGAATGCGATCGACACTTTGATCCCGCAACTTTTGAAGAGCCGCGATCGCGGAAGCACAAGCAAATACAGGCAATGTATACCCAGATTTAACCATTGTTAATCCACTCGTTCTAGCTGCCACAAAATCTGATTTCCCTCCCGTCGCACCCGTGATACAACCCAATTGCGCCACACCCAATGATCCCCGCGACTCGTCACCGCATTCGCGTTAATATCCATCAAATCTGCAAGCTCAGAACTACTAATCAAATAGCCCTTACTTGCAATTTCATCTGCCATATGCAGCGTATCGACTAAGTTCCGAAGCTGATCAACTCGAACTTCGCGAGGCAGATTTTCTGAATTATCAGAGAATAGAGAACTATCAGTCATAGGAACTTCTACAGCGGGGGCAGCAACAGGCGGGTCAGAATCAGGCGATTTTAGCTTCGGCTGTTTACCAAGGGAATACGATCGAGCAATCACATCGCACCGCTCATTTCCTGGATCTCCCGAATGTCCCCGCACATATCGCCATTCAACTTTAGGCGAGTCAAGCTGATCCAACTGTTCCCAGAGATCCTGATTCAAAACGGGTTTTCCGGTCGAGGTTTTCCAGCCTTTTTTCTTCCATCCCGGCAACCATTTGGTAATGCCATTCTTCACATATTCACTATCTGTATAGAGGGCAACGACGTGAGATTGACCCGAAGATCGGTAATAGTCTAGAGCAGCGATCGCGGCTTGCATTTCCATACGATTGTTGGTCGTGTCGGGTTCGTAGCCGCCGAGTTCTTGAACGGTTCCGTCATTGAAATAGACGACAGTTCCCCAGCCACCCGCGCCAGGATTGCCAGAACAAGCGCCATCCGTGTAAATTTTTTGAATCGTGCGAGAAGTCATAGTCGATTTGAAAGCTGATCTAGAGTAGCGTATTGGAGCCAAAGTATGACCCCAGAATTTAATTTCTCGATCGTGCTTGAAACCGAGAATTTGGCAAATGCAGATTTGAATGGATTATTACGATCGCTTTCAAGTTTAGCAAGTCAAGATCCGTCCCCAACTGTGGCAAATGAGGTCTTACTCATCGAAAGTGGCGATATTCCTGAGTCGTTGTTGTCTCAATTGGTTGCACAATATCCCTGGATTAAAATTTGTTCGGCTCCAGCAGGAACAGAATATTATGATTCAAAAATGTTAGGTGCAAAATTAGCAACAGGCGACATTATTGTTTATTACGATTCTGATTGTATTTATGAATCGGATTGGTTGAGAAAAATTCTGACACCGTTTACCCAATCTGAAGAAATTCAAGTGGTTGCAGGTGAAACAACAACGAGCGGTGTGGGAATTTATGGGACTGCAATGGCGTTGGGATATATCTCTCCTCAGTATTCAGGGAAGACGGAATTAACGCCTGGAAAAAGTTATTTTTTGAATAATGTCGCATTTCGCCGATCGTTCTTGCTTGATCATCCGATTCCGACAGATTTACCGCTTTATCGGGGAAATTGTGCGATTCATGCTCATGAATTAGTTCAGTTTGGAACGGTTATTTGGCAACAACCTCAAGCCCGTGTTCTTCATGCACCTCCAAATGGTTTATCACACTTCTTTTGGCGATTTTTGTTAATTGGACATGACTATTATTGGCAGAAACAATTGATTCCAAATTCAACGAATGCTGAACCTACAATGTCAGGGAAGAAAGGGAAGCTTGATATC
>JADEXW010000050.1 GCA_015206935.1 Pseudanabaenaceae cyanobacterium LEGE 13415
GATTAAACGAGAGAAGTGGTATGGACTTTGACTTTCGCATCTTAATTGTGTTATTTCCGATCATTCTTGCGGGTGGTTGGGCTGCGACTCGCATTCTTCCTTACGCATTACAGCAAGTTAAAGGCTTTTTGGCGAAATAAACGCATTATCAAGCCTCTTTATGAAAGCCGACTTTTCTAGTGATAGAGGAGTCGGTTTTCGTTTCTTGATAAGCTTATCGATCGATGATTTATTCCAAGGTAATGGCAATGCTCGACGAACAGGCGAAAAAAGCAATGTTGCTGAAAATTCCTCACGGATTGTACATTTGTGGGGTAAAAGATGGCGAAGAAGTGAACGGCTTTACTGCAAGTTGGGTGATGCAAGGATCGTTTAAACCGCCGATCGTGGTGAACTGTGTGAAAGCCGATTCTGGCTCGAATCAAATGATTCGCAAGAGTGGCGTATTTGCGATTAGTTTCCTCGAAGCTGGACAGAAAGATCTCGCGCAAAAGTTCTTCAAGCCTCAACGTCGTGTGGGAAATAAGTTTGAGGATGTGGAATTCTATCTGGGTGAAACTGGATGCCCGATTATTTCCGATTCGCTTGGATATGTCGAATGTCAGGTGGTTGGAACGGTTGATCACGGTGATCACACAGTTTTTGTGGGGGAAGTGATCGCGGCTGGAATCCATCGTGAGGGCGAACCGTTGCGGCTTGAAACGACAGGGTGGCAATACGGCGGTTAATCCCGAAATTGAGAACTTGGGGCTTGAAGTAGAGACTGAAATACTCCCGGAATCTATATGAATCGCGCACTTTTGAGCTTGGCTATAGCACTATTCTCTGTTGCTCCTGTTATCCCTGCTCTTGCTCAAGCCCCTCGATCGACAAATTCAACCGAGTTTCCCGCCCAAGGTGCAAATCCTCAATCATTCATACCAAAAGGCTGGAAAATCGAATCGACCACGCAAGGCGATTTAAATGGCGGTAGCTCCGCTGCACAGGGTGATCGAACTCCTGATGCTGTTCTAAGACTGATTAATAACTCAGGCGATCGCACTCTCTTAGTTCTACAAAAATCAAACGGTCAATGGCGACGAATTGGAGTTGCTCCCCGTTTATTGCTCTGTTCAACCTGTGGCGGAATGTTGGGATCGATTCAACTCAAAATCGAAAACGGAGTGATCTTAGTCGATCAATTGCGCGGTTCTCGTGAAGCGGTTAGTACACTGCACCGATTCCGGCTTGATAAAGCTTCTAATCGGCTTGTCTTGATTGGATTCGATATGGAAGTTCGCGATCGTGCAACGGGAGAAGAAACCCGCGAAAGCAGCAATTTCCTAACAGGTCAGAAAATCACAGAGAAGTATCGTGCAAATCGACAGCGCGACGGAATTGAATTGGTTTCGAGACAGCGATCGACGATTTCGAGAACCACAAGAGCGATCGAAACCGTCGATATTGCAGAAACTAGACTCTAAGCCCAATCGTCATCATCGTCCCAAACATCCGAGGCAGGCGCTTTCTGAGTTTGGGGCGGTTTCACCTCTTGTTTCTTCGGAGGTTCATCATCCCAATCGTCCCAAGGTGCAGGCTCAGACACCGGAGAAACATAAGGTTCAGTTTCATCCAGTGCGATTTCCTCGACAAATTCGTAAGCTTGTTCAGTCACCGATCGAGCTTTTTCTTTCAATCTCCGCGCTTTTTCTCGTGCGATTTCAGCCAGCGATCGAACTTCTTGCGTCACCTGAACTTTCTCATCGCTCAGTAAATCTTTGACCTTAGAAATCTTCTCCTGAACTCCCCCGCGATACACCGCAAACGATTCCACCGATTCTTTGGGAACCATTGCCCGACGACTTCCATATCTCAAAATGTAGTTCGGTGGCAAAAGATAAACCTTGCCAACAATGCCACCCCAACCATCCGAGACATACAAATAGTGTTGAATTTCGCCTGTTTCTAAGTCGAATAAATAATCCGTAATTTTCCCAACTTGATCCCCGGAATCCGTCCAAACTTCGCACCCGACCAGCGTTTCAAGCTGTCTCACTTTCTCGGCATCCGTTTCAACAGGTTCCGAATTGACCAAAACGCCATTACTGCCGATCGCTTCGAGTTGCTCCAGATTAAACGCCGTTTTCTTCTTGCCAAGCCAGCCCGACTTACAGATAAAGCCCAGCACCCGATGCACTTTCGGATACATCCATAACACTTCCACCTGTCCCACTTCCTGCATCGAACCCTGGTCAAGGACAGTCTGATTCAAAAGCTCACTCTGCTTAACGATTTCTGCCATAGCATTACAAACGCTTTCCTTCCTCTTAGTGTATCTTGCACTCGCAGAAAATGTGACTTGACAGTGTTGCAATTCATTCTGCATACTAGATAGCTGGCTCCTGCTCGGATCAGGTATGAACTGCGACTCACGATCGCGACCTGTACGGCAACTATTCAGGAAAAATTCATGGCTTACGCAATTATCGAGATCGCAGGACAGCAGATTCGGGTCGAACCGAGTCGCTTTTATGATGTGAATCGCCTTGTCGGAGATGAAAGCTCACAGTTTGAAATCGATCGCGTTCTCTTCGTCAATAACGAAGGCGAAATCAGCATCGGTGCGCCCGTGGTTGAAGGTGCAACTGTTCAAGCCACTGTGATGCGTCATCTGCGCGGTAGAAAGGTTCTCGTCTACAAGATGAAGCCGAAAAAGAAGACCCGCAAAAAACGCGGTCATCGTCAAGAACTCACCCGAATTATGATCGACTCGATCAGCTTGGGTGGAAGTACCATTGCAACCAAAGACGACGCGCAAGGTTAATCTAGTCGGGTTAATTTAGAAAGTACGAGAACGCAATTTCAGAGGGAATTATGGCTCATAAGAAAGGGACAGGTAGTACCCGTAACGGACGCGATTCTAATGCTCAACGATTGGGCGTGAAGCGTTTCGGCGGTCAAGCAGTCAAAGCGGGCAACATTTTGGTGCGTCAACGCGGCACGAAGTTCCATCCTGGAAACAATGTCGGACGTGGCAGTGATGATACGCTGTTTGCTCTGGTTACCGGTGAAGTGAAATTCGAGCGGATGGGCAAAAGCCGTCAAAAAGTCAGCGTTTATCCGATCGAAGGGTAGTTCTGCTTAGGTTGAATTGAAAATCATTGAGAGCCGTCCAAGTTGGGCGGCTTTTTATTTACAAAATGCTGAGATAAGTTTGTTCAGGTGACATTGGCAACGCCCGCAAGCATCGATTCTGCAAATCAGGCTCTAATCCCATCGTTTCAAGAGGAATCACGCCTAGAAGTGCATCTTGTCCACCCGGAAGCTCTAAACAATCAAAAATACCATCTCGTCCAAGGATAGTGAGATGCACTCCTCGAAAAATTCTTGCGCTCTGAATCCCAGTAGCAGTTGAAACCGCAACTTCTCTTTGGACTCTCAAACCAAGCTGTTCAATGACTGAAGATGGCAGGCAGAGCAATGTCGCACCAGTATCCACTAAAACCCGATCGAGCGTCACTGTCCGAATCGAATCAGTCTCTAATTCTCCTTCTTCTGCTCTGAGCGAGTCTGAAATATTGGTCACAGTAATGGTTGTGGTAACTTTTCCCATAAGGTCTTGCGCGAGATCCGGCACAATGAGTTGACTCATACAAAGTTCCCCGACCTTAACGAATGTGTTCTTTCTATCGTAGTTCTATTGAATAAAAAAGCCGCCCGATTTCAGGGCAGCTTTCTATCAAGATCTAAACGGTTGCGGTTACAGCAGGAGTGGCGATGATGTAAAGATCGATCGTTTCTTCGGCAGGTTGTTTCACATCCACTCGCACACCCGGACCAAAAAACGTCGTCATTTTCTCAATCTTGCTTTGCCAAGTTTCAAGACTCATAAATGGCGAATCAAATTCGAGAATCATTGCATAGGCTCCATCGATATTTTCTTCGCGAATACCGATCACGGTGGGTCGATCGTCATCGGTCGGAGCCAGTCCCAGAAACTTCAACGCGCTATCTAAATGCGCTTCTTGCCCGTAGCGATATCGAGTCAGATCATCATAAATCTGTTTCTGCGTATCGGTTGCTTGAGTCGTTTTGAGGGCTTCTACTTCAGGAGTCGTCGGAATCGTTAACGGTACTGGGCGAAGTTCGGTAATTCTCAGCGCAATCCCACCCAAAATTAGCGGAATGCCATAAAAGAAACCGATCATATTCAATGCCGCGTAATTCAGCACGTAGGCAGTAAATCCGATGACGGTGATTACGATTCCTCCACCCAGGCACAACGCACCTAAAGGAGGCAAACGACGAAGGAGCGAGGACATAGGCTGATTCTTTGCGAAAATTATTAATTTTTATTATCGCTGATGTGGGTGGCGCTCTTCACACAGTTTTACGCAAGTTGTCGATCGAATCTTTTACGCTGAAAACAGTATTCAAATCAAAGTTTCACTATGAGTCGTGCTGTCATCAAGTTTTCGTCTGAAGATTGTGGAATCTGTCACAAGATGTCTTTCTACGATCAAAAAGTGGTTGAGGAATTAGGCTTGCAGTTTGTGGATGTGAAAATGCAAGACACTGCCACTTACCGCAAGTATCGCAAGATTTTGTTAACGCAGTATCCCGATAAAGCTGAGATGGGATGGCCCACCTACATTATTTGCGATTCGCCAGAGGACGATTTCAAAATCCTGGGCGAAGTCAAAGGTGGACACCCAAAAGGGGAATTTCGTAACCGATTGCAGGCAGTGTTGGCAGAATCGAAGTGACATACTCCCTACGCCGCCCTTCGGGACGGCGAGGGCTTCTCATCGGCTCCAGCTATTGCTTCGGACGTTAGATGAGCTTTAAGAACGGAATGCCCTACCGCTCTGTATTTGATGTTGATTGCTGCATTGTGGTCACGCTCAATCGTTAGTTCACATTCAGGACAGACGTGAAGTCTGTCCTTTAGCGTTTTAGGAACTTTTGCACCGCATCCAGAGCAGTTTTGAGAAGTGCCGTTTGGATTCACAGCGATTGCAAGCAATCCAGCTCTTTCAGCCTTGATTGAAAGAATTTGCAGGAATTGACCCCATCCAGCATCATGCGTTGATTTTGCGAGTCTCGTTCTCGCAATTCCTTTGATGTTTAACTTTTCATGCGCGACGTTCTTTCCTTGGGATAAAAGCTTTTTGGCAGTCTTGTAATGAAAGTCTTTGCGCTGATTCGCAACTTTCAAATGAGTTTTAGCGACTCGCTTGATTGCTTTCTTGCGACGATTAGACCACTTCTTTTTGCGAGAGAGTGAGCGCTGTAGTTGTTCCAGTCGCTTCTCGGCTTTCCGGTAGTGCTGAGGGATTTCAATCTCGACCCCTGAATCATCCACTAGAAACGATTTCAAGCCCATATCAACCCCGATAGTGTTTTCCATCACTGGCACATCAGGAGTGAGAACGGGTACAGACGCATCTTCAAGACTTAACGCCACATACCAGCCGTCCCCTTTGCGAGTCACAGTGGCAGTTTTGATTTTGAACCCATCGGGTAGGGAACGGTGCTGAATCAGCTTAATTTTGCCGATACTTGGAAGCTGAATGAACTTGCCTTGAATGCAGTCTTGTTTCACCTGCGGGAATGTGAATGAGCGATATCTTCCCGAACCTTTGAATCTTGGTTTTCCTGATTTCTTGCCGTTACAGTCTCCGCTTAACCATCGGTCAAACGTCTTCTTGACGCGCTCAATGCAGTTTTGAAGCACTTGTGCATTGATATCGCGATACTCAGGAAACAGGTCTTTCGTGTTCAGCAAGTCCCGTTTTTGTGAGTGGTAATCGGGATTATCTTTTAGCTCTCGAAGATGACAGACCAGAGGACACGCATTGATATCACAGCGATTTTGCTCATACCAGTTGAACCGCTCACCCAAGCGGTAGTTGTATTGCCGTCTTAGCAGTTCTAACCAATTTTCCATTCTGGCTGACTGTGAAGCGGTTGGACGTAAGCGGTACTGGTAGGCAGTTCTCATCGTACAATCATTATACACGCTGATTGGTAAATATGAAATACATCGCACGTTCAAGGGGAGTTTCGCATCTCTACGCTCATTTGGTTTTAACGCCCAAATACCGCCGCAAAGTAATCACTAAAGCAATGCTCGAAAGATTGGGTGAACTGGTGAAAGACTTGTGTGAAAAGTGGCAGTGCGAATTGATGGAGTTCAACGGAGAGCCGGATCATGTTCATATCGTGTTTCGCTACTTCCCTCAAATGCAACTCAGCAAATTTGTGAACAATCTGAAAAGCGTTACCAGTCGCAAAATCAGAGAAGAGTTTCCTGCTGAAGTCACGAAGACCTACGGAGCAAAGAAAGTATTTTGGACAGAGGCGTATTCGCTGGACTCGTGCGGCGATGCGCCGTTAGATGTGTTACGCCGCTACGTTCAGAATCAAAAGGGTTGTCAATGAGAGCGGCAGGGCGTACCGCCATGTAAACAAGCGAGCCGCCCCCATTGACGCGGGATGTCCATGTACCCCGACGCTCCCCTTCGGGAGAGCGCGGGGACTATCGCCTCCCGAACCCACCGGGGCTAGTTCCTCAACAGAAATTCCAGAGGATGTGTTAACCGCCCTGCGAATTCTCACTCCTGAACAGCGTCAGCAAGCCTTTGCATTCATCGGAGGCTCAGGTTAATCCTATTTTCGTTTTGCCTCATTGCTATTTGCTAAACGCGATCGCACATCTGAAAGCGATCGTCCTCGTCGCAGTTGATCTAACCAAGTTCTCATTCCGCTGGTATCTGCATCTCGTCCCAAAATTTCTTGATACAAGCGATTGATAGCAGTTCGAGCTTCTGGACTCCGAACTAACTCTTCGCGGACATCTTGAAGCGATCGATGTTCTCCTTCTAAATATCGTGTCCAAGTTCGCAACCCACTCGCATCAGCTCCACGCCCAAACACATCTTCATAGAGTTCCTGAATTGCATCTCGCGTGTCATCACTGCGAGCAATGTCCCGTCGAATTTGAGAGAGCGATCGACCTTCTGCAAGTTCTCGAACATATTCGCGGACTTTGTAACTGTCGGAATTGTGCCCAGTGAGATCGCGGTAGATCTTGCGAATATCTTCGGAAATTTGACTCGATCGAGCTTCTTCAATGTTCGTGCCGCGCAAATTCACGCCAAACAACTCAGCAAAACTCAGAACTGCATCCCGCAGATTGGCATCTCTCAGATCAGCATTCGATAAATCGGCTCTTTGGAGATCTGCGCTTCTCAGATTCGCCTCTTGCAGATTCGCACCGCTGAGGTTTGCACTACTGAGATTTGCACGTCTTAAATCTGCACCTTGTAAATTTGCGCCGCGTAGATTCACACCCCGAAGGTTTTTCCCTTGCAAATCTGCATCACGGAGATCACAACGAACGCACGATCGAGTTTCTAGAAGTTGCCGAATTGAGTCAGCACTCTCCGCATAAACAGGCAGAACAGTACCAAGTGCAATTCCAAGAGTAGTCACAGCAAGAATCGCGGGTTTCATAGATTGAGCAAGTAAATTGAATCGGTTCAAAGAACGCTACAGAATCAACAGCTTCGATTCTGGAAATCGATAGTTAAAGTATCCGTCGCTACTCGAATCGAATTTGTTCCAACGATATAGAAAACTTAGTTCACAGTGAAAGCTGAATGTTTGCGATTGTTGGTCACACTGCAATTAAATCCTGCAAAAGCTCGATTAATTTCTAAGTTCGTAGATACCTACTTGCGATTAGATAGCCGAGAGGAGAGAGCTTTTCAGGCTGAAATTGATAAACTAGGCGTAACCCAAAAGGAGAAAATTATGGAAAATTTGACGAGTTGGGAACAGCGAGGTATGGAGAAGGGTATGGAGCAAGGACGTGAGCAAGAGCGGCAATCGATCGCGCTAAATATGCTCCGAAAAAACTTGCCGCTCGATATGATCGCTGAAGTGACCGGATTGAACATCGATCGACTTCAACAGCTTCGATCCAGTTTGACGGCTGAATAGATTGTGAACATGAATCATGTTCTAGCCATAGAGAGAGGGGCGGCATTAAGAAATGCGAGAGGCTTGAGATAGGTCTATCAGGAGAAGCGTTATGGATGATAAATCAATGGCGAATCAGGGAGCCGTTCCGAATCAAGCCGCTCTAGAAGCTCAACAATCGATCGTAGGCAACATTCATGCGGCAGGTGGTAGCGCACTCCTGGATGCACAAGCGCAGATTGGAACGGAGATCGATCCAATCAAAGACGCTCCGGCAGCAACCAACTTTTCAGGTGAAGATGACACGAACGATCCGACTGAAGCAAAGAACTTTACCACAACTGGAGATTATCCTGTCGATTTCACTCAGCTTGATGATGAGGGAAATCTATCAATGCTGAATGATGCACCGGGCGCAGGTTAGCGAATGGATAAATCGAACGGCAATCGTAGATAAACATCTTTTGGATCGTTCATCGCTTTTAGGCTTTCGAGTTGAGCCTGCACCTTTTTCATCTCGCTCGTGAGTGGGTCGATCGACGGTTGCGATTCCCTCACGACTGCACCTGTTAAGGTTTCGATTAGGCGTTCTTCAAACGATCGAGATTTTGGATATTCATCAATCTGCCAGTTGTCGCCCAGATTTGCTTTCTCTGCCGCTGCTCGAATTGCATCATCCAGTCCACCCAGTTCATCGACTAAACCGATCGATTTCGCCTGAGTGCCTGACCAGACGCGACCTTGAGCAATTTCCGCAACTCTAGATTTTTCCAGCTTGCGAGAGTTTGCAACTTTAGTCAGGAACTGATCATAGATGCGATCGACAGAAGCTTGGATGATTTTTAGCTCTTCAAGAGTCTTAGGACGTGAAACTGTTTGGGCATCGGCAAATTTTCCAGTTTTCACCACATCCCAAGTAATGCCATTTTGATTGGCGATTTGTTGAACATTGAGAATTCGACCAAAAACCCCGATCGAGCCTGTGATCGTGGTGGGTTCTGCAAAAATCTGATTCGCATAGGTCGAAATCCAATATCCGCCCGATGCTGCGACATTGCCCATTGAGACAATGACAGGTTTTTCTTTGTTCGTTAGGATCACTTCCCGCTGAATAATCTCTGAAGCAGTCGCACTTCCACCGGGTGTATTGACTCTGAGAACAACGGCTTTAACATCTTCATCTAATCGCAATTCACGAAGCTGTCTTGCTAATCGATCGCCCCCAATCTGACCCGCTCCACCTTGACCGTTAACGATTTCACCCTCGGCATAGACAATCGCAATTTTATTGCCGCTAGCTCTGGAGTCGCTGCGATCTTCTGCAACGCGCGAATAGGTTCTTAAAGCAATTTGCCGAAATGAATTTGTATCCTCATCCTCTCCGGTTAGCTTTTTCAGTTCCGCGATCATTTCATCGGTGTAAGCGGTGCGATCGACTAATTTCGCTTTGATTGCATCGTCTGGCTCTAGTTGTCCCGATCGATCCGCGATCGCTTGTAGTTGCTTCGGAGTCAGATTTCTCGATTTGCTCGTGGTACTAAGAAACTCTGTCCAAATATCACCCAGTAATTTTCGGGTTTGTTCTCGATCGGCAGCACTACGGCGATTTTGCAGAAAAGGTTCTACCGCTGATTTGAAGCGTCCTACTCGTGTGACTTGTACACCAATTCCAAACCGCTGAAGGGCACGCGCAAAGAATAGACCTTCAGAGCTTAGACCATTTAGTTCTACACCCCCGATCGGATTCACTGCGATCGTATCTGCGATCGAGCCGAGATAATATTCGCGCTCCTGCCAGTCCACATCGTAGGCAAAAATCTTTTTCCCACTCGCCTTAAAGCGTTCTAGCGCCTGACGAACTTCCCGCAGTGTAGCGTAACCTGTGGTGTTGCCATTCCCGCCTTTGAGGTAGATCCCAACAATTCGACTATCTTTTGCAGCTTCATCGATCGACATTAAGACCGATCGTAAACTCAATGTATTCGGACGACTTCCAACCAGTGCATCATTCAAGACATCACGAGTACTTGCGCTGCTTGGAGCATCAGTGATCGTTTGCGACAGATCGAAGACTAAGACAGATTTATCTCGAACTGTGGGAGCCGTGTCGCGGGTTGCCATGATCGAAATCGAAATCAGGAGCAGCAAGAGTCCGCCAACACTGACACCCAGAAAAATAAAGAGCGCTAGTAAAGAGGCGAGGGTCTGTTTGAAAAAGTCACGCATACGAGTCAGAGAAGCATCCGAAAAAGTCGCCTTTCCATGCTACATCTGATTTTAAGAATCCGAGGGATCACGATCGCACAACTCATGCCGAAATTAAGGCAATTCGTGAAACATTTCAAGATTCGGACAAATGGTAATCTCTTGCAATTCTGGAGCGGGTTGTTCTTCCCAATGAGCCAAAACCGTTTGGAGTTCGGCGCGAAGCGTACTTAATTGTTCGATTTGCGCTGTGATTTGAGTAATCTTATCTTGGATCTGGGATTTAACAGTTTTGCAGGGCAATAATCCTCGATCGTGAATTGACAAAATCTCTTTTACTTCTTCCAATCGCAATCCTAACGACTGTGCGCGTTTGATAAAAGCCAGTCGATCGATCACTTGCGGCGTGAATAACCGATAGCCAGACTCTGATCGTTCAACGGTGGGCGTGAGCAATCCAATGTCGTCGTAATACCGAATTGTTTTAACAGGCAATCCGGTTTTTGCGGCAGCTTCACCAATTTTCAGCATGATGAATTAAGACTTTCTGAGATCAGGAAGTGAGGGACGAGATGAATGTTCAGGAAGCGCACGAACAGGCATCCGAGGCGGTTCGTCTGGACTGACGCGAACGGGTGCGGGACGTTGCGACAATGCCCACCAGCGAAAGAGCATTGCGATCGCAACTGTGCCTAGTCCAAACATTACAAGCGACGTGCTTTGATCGAATCCTCCGATCGCTACATTCATCGCGCCTGCGGTCAGAATAAAGCCTGTTAGCGGCTCTTTTCGATACAAGGTTCTCAAGAAGCGAAACCATACGACGTTCATATACTTTTCCGGGAATACGCTGAACTCTATTTTAAAGCGTCAAACCGAGGGACGGTAAGATCCCCCGGTCATCGATCTACTCTGTACACATAAATACTTCCAAGTTCAGATTGTTCTGGGGTCGCCCCTAAATTCCCCATGCTATACATAAAGCTCTTGCACTTCGTTGGAGTCGGATCGCACCCCCTAAATCCCCCATTCTGGAGGACTTTGAAGGTCAAAAGCGCTCTGGAGTTTTAGAAATTTTTCTTCCTCAAAGTCCCCCAAATTTGGGGGATTTAGGGGGATTTAGCCGGTTCAATCGAAGCGAAAGTAACTTATGGGTACACGATGAGGTCATCGATCGATTACAAGCTGAATCTAGATTAATCCCAGCCAAGTGAGAACGCCTTGTCCGGTGACGTATTCCACGATCAGCGCTGCCACAAAGCCGATCATTGCAGCACGACCGTTTAACCGTTCAGCGTAATCATTAAAACCAAATTTCGGATTCTCCAGTTTCGGAGTAACGGTGGGTTGGATCTGGGTCATGGAATCAAAGCCTTCACAATTCTTCACTCTTATTCTAAACAGGACTGGCTATGGAATGACGATTTGTTTGGAAATTGCTGAGTAAGCTAGAGCTATAGCAATCCTAAATTGGTCGTGAAATGCAAGGTTAGTCGTGCCCCCAAACCCCCAAGCTTGGGGGAACAAGAATCTTAGCCCCCAGAATTGGGGGTTTGGGGGCGTTCCCGAATTTCACAACTCAAACCGGATTGCTATAGCTTGTCGATCGAGGTTGGCTATGGAAATTGGTGTGCCCAAAGAAACGAAGGATCAAGAGTTCCGCGTGGGGTTGAGTCCCAGTAGTGTTCGGGTGTTGGTAGAACAAGGACATTCCGTCTTTGTCGAGTCGAATGCGGGAACTGGATCGGGGTTCACGGATGCAGATTATAAACAGGCGGAAGCAACGATCGTTTTTCACACCAAAGAAGTCTGGGATCGAGAACTGGTGATCAAAGTTAAAGAGCCGCTGTCTTCTGAGTATGATTTTTTGCAAAAAGGACAGATTCTGTTTACTTACTTGCATCTAGCTGCCAATCGACAATTAACAGAGAATTTGCTGAATTCGGGTGTGAGTGCGATCGCTTATGAAACCGTAGAACTTCCCGATCGACGTTTGCCGTTATTAACTCCGATGAGCATTATTGCTGGACGCTTATCGGTGCAGTTTGGAGCCAGATATCTGGAGCGGCAACAAGGGGGACGCGGTGTATTGCTTGGTGGCGTTCCAGGCGTGAAACCGGGACGGGTTGTAATTCTCGGTGGCGGAATTGTGGGAACGGAAGCGGCGAGAATGGCGATCGGGATGGGCGCACAGGTGACGATTTTAGAGGTGAATGTCGATCGATTGTCGTATCTTGAAACGATTTTTGGTTCACGAGCGGAGCTACTTTATAGCAACTCCAGTCATATCGAAGAACTCGTGCCACAAGCTGATTTATTGATTGGATCGGTGTTGATTCCAGGGCGAAAAGCTCCGATTTTAGTATCAAGAGGATTGGTGAAACAAATGCGATCGGGTTCTGTGATTGTTGATGTTGCTGTGGATCAAGGTGGCTGTATTGAAACGCTACATCCGACTTCACATACAGAGCCAATTTATGTCGATGAAGGCGTGGTGCATTATGGTGTGCCGAATATGCCGGGAGCGGTTCCCTGGACTGCAACACAGGCATTGAACAATAGTACTTTGCCGTATGTAATGAAGTTAGCGAACTATGGACTGACAGCCCTCGATCGAGATTCTGCATTAGCAAAAGGATTGAATGTACAAAGTCACCATTTGATTCATCCTGCTGTGCAAGAGGTGTTTCCTGATCTAGCAAAAGTCTAGCGGCAATCGTAGCCAATGTAAGGAATACCAATGCGATATTGCTCGGTTGGATTACGATCGCATAATTTCCCCTGAAGCTGTACCTGATTCGGAAAGTCGCGCATTCTTAAACCAGGTGCGATCGCCCAAAATTTTTGAACAGGTGGAGCTTGCAAGGTTGCTAATTTTCGCCAAAACGCATCATAGCCTTGAGTGCGGGACACAAGCGCAAAGGCGGGCTGGCATTGTTGTGATAGTTCTTTCTTCTGAATCGCTAGAGCAAATCCTAATCCTAAAGCAATGTCCTGAAAGTCGTTGTAGCTCATTGCAACGGCTGTACAGTTCGGAGATAGAATATTTTGAGCCACACGATCGGGCGTGTATGGCTTGAGAAACACTAAGTTAGAAACGACGAAAATACAACTTAATGCACCTACGAAGTACATCGGGAAGGGTGACTCAAACTTTGAAGGTTGTAACTTCCAGAAGCTTGCACCAATTAAGGCGGCAACTGCGGGATAGTAGATAAAGTTATAGCGTGGAACTTGAGTTAGATCTTTACCGAGAACATAGACGATCGCTAAAAATTCAATTAACACTCCAACCACAAAGCTCACTAGAATCAGCGTTGACCAATGTGTTTTTGGATCATTCCATAGCATTTTCAAGCCTTTAATCAAACACCAAGTGATCCAACCTGCAAACAACAACATTGCTATTGCAGACAGCACAATGATCCAAACAGATTGATATTCGACCGGAAATGATACGACCATGACTAGCCATCCAGCCGCAAACTGATACAGCGGAATCAAAAAGCTCCACCAAGCCGCATCAGAAGTCGCTAACCAATCGGTTTCGGGGCGAGTGATATGACTCATAAAAGTGGGAAGCCAAGGTAGGCAAATTGCAATGATTCCCAAGCCTGAAAGCACGATCGCGCCCCAAGTTTTCCACCAAAATCGCCACGGATGCCGCAAGCGAATCTGCAACACGAACAATGCAAAAAACTGAGCCGCGATCGCTAAAACTAAAAAGTAATGAACATAGAACCCAATTCCATTTACAACTGTCCAAGCAAGCCAAACGTTCAGCGCTCGTGTTCCATGCAGTAAGTCTTGCTGAATCCGAATCAATCCTACTAAGGCAACAATGACGAATAACATTGGAACCGTGTAATGACGGGCTTCCTGTGAGAGATAAACTGCAAACGGTGAAACCGCCATTACAAAAGCTGCGATCGTTCCTGCCTTAGAAGAAAATGCAACGCGATTCAGCCAGTAAATGAGTGCGATCGCCATTATTCCAGCAACAACACTCAGCGATCGAATTCTCCAAACCCAATCGCCTGGAACCCATTGCAGCCATTGATTCAGCCAGCAAAAGAACAAGGGCGGATGAACCGATTGAACAGAGACTGTCTGAGCAATATTCGCGCAGGTTGTCGATTTCAGTTGAAACAACTGATCCAACGCTGAAACTGTAAAGAACTGCTCCACAGGCACTTCTAAATAATTTCGTCCCATGCTGAAAATGGCAGTAATCACTTCATCCATCCACAGCGGTTTGAGGTCGAGATTCCAGAATCGCAGAATCGCGCCAATGAGCAAAGCCGTAATCAGACCAAGCAAAGGAGACAAGAGAACACTCGATCGAGACATCAGCCTGAATCTACACTAGATTGGCAACTTCAGAATATTTTAGATGCGAATTATCGGAATCACAGGCGGGATCGGGATGGGAAAAACCACCGTTTCAAACTATCTCGCAACCGCTCATCATTTACCCGTTTTAGATGCAGATTTAATTGCGCGTGAGGCAGTTGAACCCGGATCACCAATTCTATCGAAGATTATCGATCGATATGGCTCTCATTTAATCCGACTTGATGGCACACTCGATCGAGCAAAATTAGGATCGATCGTGTTCTCAAATCCTGCTGAACGCACTTGGTTAGAGCAACAAATCCATCCATTTGTGCGAACAGTTCTAAAAACAGAACGCGATCGACTGATTCAAACGCATCCTACGAACACAGAGTGCAGCGTAGCTATCGTGTTAGTTATTCCGCTTTTGTTTGAAGCACAGATGACCGATTTAGTTACTGAAATCTGGGTCGTATCCTGTCCAGAATCGCAGCAAATTCAACGATTGATGCAGCGGGAAAAATTGAGTTTAGAGCAAGCTCAAGCGCGAATTCGCAGTCAAATGTCGATCGACGAAAAGCGCGATCGAGCCAATCTGATTCTCGACAATTCCACCACGCTCGAAGCCTTAATAGAACAAGTCGATCGGGCACTGAGTTGAAATCGATCGACTCTGACGGCTAGACTGTTCAAGATGAGACCGAGAATTTTCTATGGCAGCCACATTACAGCAAATCGCAAGCTATCTCGACAAAAAGGAATGGAAATACCGCATCGACGAGGAAGGCTGCCGCATTC
>JADEXW010000364.1 GCA_015206935.1 Pseudanabaenaceae cyanobacterium LEGE 13415
GTATCCGATTCATTCAACTCATGTGATTGCTCATATTCGGAAAGCAACCTTCGGGAAAGTTGCCTTAGAGAATTGTCATCCGTTTCAGCGAGAACTCTGGGGACGCTATTGGGTGTTTGCTCATAACGGAGATTTACCGAACTTTGAGCCAGAGCCAGAGGGAATCTATCGACCTGTGGGACAAACGGATAGTGAACGGGCGTTTTGTTTGATATTGAATACGATGCGCTCATCATTTCCGATCGAGAAACCGAGTTCTGCCGAATTGTATCCGGTACTGAAATCGATCACGAGCGCGATCGCACAATACGGCACATTTAACTATCTATTTTCCGATGGCGAAACGTTCTTTGTTCATTGCTCAACAAAGCTTTGTTACATCATTCGACAAGCTCCATTTGCCGCCGCACATCTGATTGATGCGGATTTAACCGTGGATTTTCAGGAATTGACTACAGTGAACGATCGAGTTGCTGTGATCGCAACAACACCTTTAACTGATAATGAGGTCTGGACAACGATCGAGCCTGGAGAATTGTTAGCATTTCAGGACGGCTTACCTGTGCGGTTTGAGTGAGAATGCTTGACTTATTGTTGATTGCTAGCGTCGGATTTTTAGGAAGCTTCGGGCATTGTTTGGGGATGTGTAGCCCTTTGACCGTGGCATTTTCGCTGTCTCATGAACGCGGTTCTCGGTGGCAGCAAGTCCGATTTAATGTTCTGCTCAATCTCGGACGGATTCTGAGTTATGCGATCGTAGGATCTGCGATCGGAGCTTTGGGATCAGTATTAATTGCGGGTGGACAGTTAGCGGGAATTGATAGCGGTCTCAGACGAGGACTCACGATCGTCACCGGATTACTTTTGATTTGGTTTGGACTGTCGAATATTAATGCCAGTTGGCTTCCACGAGTTCCGATTTTGCATCCGATTCAGGGAAAAATGCACGATCGCTTTAATTCGTGGATGTCGAAATTAGCTCGATCGCATCATTGGGGAACACCCGCATTACTAGGAGTGATTTGGGGCTTGATTCCTTGTGGATTTCTCTACACAGCACAGATCACGGCGGCTAAAACCGGGAGTGTCACCCTTGGAGCATTGACCATGTTAGCGTTCGGATTAGGAACCGCGCCCATGATGATCAGTACGGGATTGTTTGCGTCGGCATTGAGTCGCGATCGCAGAAGTCAACTGTTCAAATTAGGCGGCTGGGTAACTTTGACGATCGGTCTTTTGACACTGCTCAGAAGTAGCGATATGGTCGATTACACCGGACACGCTGCTTTGATTTGCCTGATGTTGGCTTTGATTGCCCGACCGATCAGCCGAATTTGGGCGGCTCCGATGAAATACCGTCGCGCATTGGGAGTAGGAGCATTTGTGTTATCTGTGGCGCATATTGGTCACTTTTTAGATCACACATTTAACTGGAATTTAGGCGCGATCGTCTTTCTACTTCCGTCTCAACAATTCGGGATGTGGTCAGGCATTTCAGCGTTTGGTTTGATGATTCCCGCAGCGTTGACAAGTTTTGATCAAGCTGTTTCTAAATTGGGTGTAGTTTGGCGAAAAATTCATTTATTCAGTATTCCAGCTTTGATTCTTGCAGCGATTCATACGAGTTTCTCAGGCTCGAACTATTTAGGCGAAATTAGCGTTGATTTTAGCAATCGATTTAGAGTTGGCGTTTTGATCTTTTTAGTTGTTGGAGTGTTGTTGATTCGATCGCGCTTTTTCTGGTCTTTGTTGTCGTTGGAAAAATTGTATGTTGCAGCTAAAAAATAAATCAATTTACTTGATTCCCTTACTGCTTAGTGCTTCACCTGCTTTCGCGCACAACGTCAAAACTGAAGGCAATGTTGCGTCAATTTTTCACATTGAACCGAATCACAATCCGAGAGCAGGAGAAATTTCACAAGCTTGGTTTGCATTGACGAAAGCAGGAGGCGAAGTGATTTCGCTCGATCGATGTAATTGTCAACTCAGAATCATTTCTAACAATCAAACGTTGCCTTCGGCACACGCAAGCGTGGTCGCTCAACCTCAACTTAAATCCATTTCCGCAGAACAATATAAAGGCATTCCTGGCGCAGAAATTACCTTCCCCAAAGCTGGAATTTACACCCTAGAAATTAGCGGTGCGCCCAAAGCCGAAAACGATTTCAACACCTTCAAATTCGCCTACGATGTCACAGTTCAAGCGGGAGTTGCACCTCAATCCAGTCCCGTCGCTCAAGCTCCAACCGTTCAGAATCCAGCCTCCGAAACTCAACCAAATTGGCTTCTTCCCGGTGCGATCGCTGGAATCGTTCTTCTTACCACTGCTTGGTTTGTAAAAAGAACTGTGAAAAACTAGCAGAATGTCGAAATCAGGTCAAAATGGGAAATGCGAAACATTCCCGGATAGACCATGATTGATCACGATGTCATTATTGTTGGTGGTGGACTCGCTGGATCGCGTGCGGCGTTGGAAATTGCGCGGACGAATCCGAGTCTGAGTATTGCCGTTGTTGCCAAAACTCACCCGATTCGATCGCACTCCGTCGCGGCACAGGGCGGCATGGCAGCCTCTCTCAGAAACGTCGATGAAACCGATTCTTGGGAAGCTCACGCCTTTGATACGGTTAAAGGTTCAGACTATCTCGCGGATCAAGATGCGGTCGCGATTTTGACTCAAGAGGCTCCTGATGTCGTGATTGATCTCGAACATATGGGCGTATTGTTTTCGCGCCTTCCGGACGGTCGGATTGCTCAACGGGCTTTTGGAGGACATTCGCACAATCGCACCTGTTACGCCGCAGATAAAACCGGACACGCGATTTTGCACGAATTGATCTGTAACTTGATGAAGTACGGAGTCAAGATTTACGAAGAATGGTATGTAATGCGGCTGATCCTAGAAGACGGACAGGCGAAAGGCGTTGTCATGTATCACTTGTTAGATGGAACGATCGAAGTGGTACGTGCAAAAGCGGTGATGTTCGCAACAGGTGGCTATGGGCGCGTTTACAACACCACTTCTAATGATTACGCTTCGACAGGTGACGGGCTTGCGATGACTGCAATGGCAGGTTTGCCGCTCGAAGATATGGAATTTGTGCAGTTCCATCCGACAGGCTTGTATCCGGTTGGCGTGTTGATTTCGGAAGCAGTTCGGGGTGAAGGCGCGTATCTGATCAACAGTGAAGGTGAGCGATTTATGGAGCGGTACGCTCCGAGTCGAATGGAACTTGCGCCGCGTGATATTACGTCTCGTGCGATCGTATCTGAGATTCGAGCTGGACGCGGGATCAATCCAGATGGTAGCGCTGGCGGCAATCATGTCTATCTTGACTTGCGACACATGGGTAAAGAAAAGATTATGAGCCGTGTGCCTTTCTGTTGGGAAGAAGCGCATCGTTTAGTGGGTGTGGATGCGGTGACTCAACCGATGCCCGTTCGTCCGACGGTGCATTACTGTATGGGCGGCATTCCGGTTGACACAGATGGAAAAGTTCGAGCAGGAGCAGAAGAGTTTGTTGAAGGCTTCTTTGCGGCAGGTGAAACTTCTTGTGTATCAGTGCATGGTGCGAATCGATTGGGAAGTAATTCGCTGCTTGAATGTGTTGTGTATGGACGCAGAACTGGAGCCTCGATCGCGCAATATGTTCAAGATCGGAAACTACCGGAATTGAACGTCGATCGATATATTCAAGATGCAAAAGAGCAAATCCAAGCTTTGTTCGATCAATCAGGGCAGTACCGCATTCAAGAGATTCGCCAAGCTTATCAAGATTGCATGACTGAACATTGCGGCGTGTTCCGAAATGAGGAAGTCATGCAAACGGGATTGGCTAAACTGCGGGAATTGCAGCAGAAATATACACAGATTCGATTAGACGATCGTGGAAAATCTTGGAACACCGAATTAATTGAAGCGTTGGAACTACGATCGCTGTTTGTAGTCGGTGAAATGATTCTTTTCTCTGCAATCAATCGTAAGGAAAGTCGAGGTTCCCACTTCCGAGAGGACTATGCTCAACGTGATGATGCTGCATTTTTGAAACACACCTTGGCGTACTATTCTGCGGCTGGAATCGATATTAACTATATGTCTGTGGTGATCAATCAGTTTGAGCCTCAAGAGCGGAAGTACTAAAATCGTTCATTGATAGAGGTTAACGGAGTATCAAACCCTTTAATTCTGCAATCAGTGTTCGATTCTGTTCATCAGTTCCTACAGTAATTCTCAGCTTGTCATCCAATTCTGGTTGTTTGAAATATCGCACCAAGATGCCGCGTTCTTTAAGAGCGAGATAAAACTGCTCTGCACTGGTTAAAGGTTGAGTCAACAGAAAGTTTGTTTGTGAGTCCCAGACCTTCCATCCCAGTTGCATTAAATCCAGTGCTAGAGCTTTACGCGATTTTTTGACTTTCTCAGCACACTCATTCTTATAGTCCTGATCGCGCATTGCAGCAGTTCCTACTAAAGTCGCGATCGCATCAATGTTATAGCTATCTTTGATCTTGAACAATCCACTCAGTAAATGAGGTTGTGCGATCGCAAATCCAAGCCTTAATCCTGCTAGAGAGTAGCCTTTCGAGAGTGTTCTCAGAATCAAGACATTCTCAAATTCATGTACTAACGATAAAGCGCTTTCCTCAGCAAAATCCACATATGCCTCATCAATCACGAGAACGCCAGCGAGCTTTGAAGCAAGATGTCTGAGATCTGAAAGTGCGATCGCGTGACCAGATGGACTATTCGGAGAAGCAATAAACGTAATTGCACCTTGAGCCGCAATCAGTTCACAGATTGGAAATTCATAGTTCTCGCCGTAGGGAATCTCAACGCGATCAGCAACTTGCATTTCAACCAAAGTCCGATACAGAACATAAGTTGGCATCGGATAAACCACTTTTCGTCCTGGTTCTGCACAAGCCCGAACAATCACGTTTAACAGATCATCGCTCCCATTTCCAACCATGATCCAATCTTTGGGAATGTTCAAAGCTTCGCTAGTAGCTTGTCGAAAATCATTTGCATAGGGATCAGGATAGCGTCTGAGCCATTCAGGATCGAGAGAACGGAGAACCGCGATCGCACTAGGTGAAGGTAAATAAGGATTCTCGTTGGTGTTGAGTTTCACGATCGAGGTTCCTGGCTTTGGTTGCTCACCAGGAATGTACCCGGTCATTGCATCGACACTAGAGCGAAAGTAAGACGGCATAGAAAAGCACAACGACGATTTTCTAGCTTAACCCTTGTTCGGGGTGCTGAAGGGCAAGACTCGAAATACCCCAAATTTAGGGGAATTAGCGGTGTGAACTGCCATGTATATGGTTTTAAAGTTATAATCCCCGCCAGTTTGTCACCGGGGATTTTTTATTGGTGTGAAATCGGTGTCGTTCCGATGTGGGATCGGTGTAAGTTCCGGTGCAGCCATCAGTGTCGTACACCGCTAAGGATACCGAACACCGCACCGATTTACCGAGATTGAGCGATTCCGAGAGGACTTCGTTCACCGTGGTAGCAGTGAAACAACCTGGAAGGGTGACTACTGGAAGATGTTGAAACGACTGCCGATGGATGCCCCACTCACCGCCCAAGTCCTGCACGAATTAGTGATTGGCACACAACCCAATACC
>JADEXW010000365.1 GCA_015206935.1 Pseudanabaenaceae cyanobacterium LEGE 13415
GCTTCTAACTGATTGCACTTCGGATGATCCCCGGTACGCATCGGCGGCAAAATGATTTCTTGGTTCTCGATCGCTGCATTCGGATCGTCTGATCCCTCAACATACGCTCTAAAGAATCCTGGGAAATCGATTCGTTTTCCACTCGATCGAAATCCTGCATCTTCGACCTGAATTTGTACGGTGACTTGAGTTTGACGTGCTTCCGCCATCTGAGTCGCGACCGTCCGCTTCCAAATCAAGTCATAGAGTTTTAATTCACGATCGCGCAATCCCGTTTCTCTTGGAGTCCGAAACGTGCTACCCGCCGGACGAATCGCTTCGTGGGCTTCTTGTGCGCCCTTACTCTTGGTGTTGTACTGACGCGGTTGGGGGCTGAGATAATCCGCTCCATACATCGCTTCAACACAACTCCGAGCAGCAGCGATCGCTTGTTGCGACAAATGCACCGAGTCAGTCCGCATATAGGTGATATACCCTTGCTCGTACAGACTTTGAGCCGTTCGCATCGTATCCCGCGCCGATAAGCCCAGTTTCCGGTTCGCTTCTTGTTGTAGGGTCGAAGTTGTAAACGGCGGCGAAGGTTTGCGAGTGACCGGACGTTCTTCTAAATCGGTCACTGTCCAAGTCTTGCCATCTAATCGAGCTTGAAGCGATCGCGCTTCTTCTTCGCTCAAGAGAACGACATTTCGACCTGCGGCAATTTGTCCCGTTGATTCGTCAAAGTCCGCGCCTGTTGCAACTTTTCGACCTGCAAGCGTGACGAGTTTCGCCTCAAATTCTTGTTTCGGAGCCGCATCCACCGCTAAGAGCGCTTTCAAGTCCCAATAGCTTCCCTTTTTAAATGCGCGGCGTTGACGTTCCCGATTCACTAAAAGCCGCACCGCGACCGATTGCACCCGACCCGCAGACAGACCGTAGGCAATCTTTTTCCAAAGCAGCGGAGAAAGCGTGTAACCCACTAAGCGATCGAGAATCCGTCTCGTTTCCTGAGCGCGAACCAGCCGAACATCAATATCGCGGCAATTGTCGATCGCTTCTCGAATCGCCTCTTCGGTGATTTCGTGAAACACCATTCGCTTCACAGGCACTTTCGGCTTCAGCAATTGAAGCAAATGCCAGCTAATACTTTCTCCCTCGCGATCTTCGTCAGTCGCCAACACCAACTCATCCGCTTCCTTCAGCGCATCCTTTAAAGTCTTAACGATCTTCGACTTATCCTTGGGGATCAAATAGATTGGTTCAAAACCCGCTTCCACATCTACACCCAATTCCCGAACCCGTTTATCCTTCACCGAATCGGGGACATCGCTGGTCGATTGCGGCAAATCGCGCACATGACCCATCGATGCCTCAACGCGGAAATTGCGCGGCAAATAGTTCCGGATGGTTCGGGCTTTCGTAGGAGATTCGACAATGACAAGAGTTGGCATGAGTCTGTCTAACTTTAGAAATCGCTATTCAACAAGGAATCGAGGCGTGCTGACTATTAATATCACTCAATTTGAGCGATCGTGGGGTACGGGAAACCAATCTGAGACGCATGGCAACCGTGTTGAGTCACCCGCTTCTAACTTATAACCATACCCAACTGTCCAGGATGATTCACAAGGAAATGATCCAAATCCAGAAGTTAGGCATATCAGTCTAAGTTTTAGACTGTAGACGATTGTGATTCGATTCGTCTATCTTTTCGATCCAACTTCTTTCTACAGACAGTTGTTCGATCAATATAGATCAGACTTGATGACTCAATGATAACGATCCCAATCGGAGGTTTCATCCCGGATGCGAGATTTGACGAGAACTGGTCTGCATCCCGCGTTAGAATCCCTAAAAGGCGAAGTATACGATCGCCTCAAATAAAAGTGCGCCTAGCATCAATTTTTGTTAATTCTGCTCCTACGGACTTCGCGCTATGGATTTTGCTTCTCTCGCGGCTCAGTTAAATGCTGGGACGATTCTCCCAGAGGTGATCGTCATCACCACCCTATTGGTCGTCATTGTGGGCGATCTGATTGTAGGGCGACAAAATTCCGCTAAGTGGACTCCCTATTTTGCGATCGGCGGTTTGCTGACGGCAGTGGCTTCTCTGGTCACGCTGTGGGATAGCACCACGCCGATCGGCTTCTTCGCTGAGTTCAATAGCGATGATTTGAGTATTGTGCTTCGGGGGATCGTCGCGCTCTCCGCAGCCGTCACAATTTTAATGTCGGTGCGCTACGTCGAGCAGTCGGGAACCGCTCTGGCAGAATTCCTTACGATTCTTCTTACAGCGACTTTGGGCGGCATGTTCCTTTGTGGCTCGGATGAGTTCGTTGCGGTCTACGTTTCGCTGGAAATGCTCAGTATCTCGTCTTATTTATTGACGGGTTACACCAAGCGCGATCCTCGATCGAACGAAGCCGCTCTGAAGTATTTATTAATCGGCGCATCGAGTTCCGCAATTTTCCTCTACGGCGCGTCGCTGCTGTATGGATTGTCTGGCGGTGAAACTCAGTTAAGTGCGATCGCTCAAAAAATTTCGACCTCTGGATTAGATCAATCGATCGGTCTAGTGATCGCATTGGTGTTTGTGATTGCTGGGATCGCGTTCAAAATTGCGGCAGTTCCGTTCCACCAATGGACACCGGATGTCTACGAAGGTTCACCGACTCCAGTTGTTGCTTTTCTTTCCGTCGGTTCAAAAGCGGCTGGATTCGGTCTAGCGATTCGCCTGCTCGTAACTGCCTTTCCGCAAGTGACCGATCAATGGCATCTGGTCATGACGACACTGGCAATTCTCAGTATGGTGCTGGGTAACGTGGTTGCGCTGGCACAAACCAGCATGAAGCGACTGTTGGCGTATTCGTCGATCGGTCAAGCAGGTTTTGTGATGATCGGGTTAGTCATCGGCTCGGATGCTGGATATGCCAGTATGCTGTTCTACCTGATGATCTACCTATTCATGAACTTGGGGGCATTCACCTGCATCATTCTGTTCTCACTCAGAACCGGAACCGATCAAATCAGCGAATACTCTGGCTTGTATCAGAAAGATCCGCTGCTGACTTTGGCTTTGAGCATTTGTCTCTTGTCACTGGGTGGAATTCCACCGCTCGCTGGCTTCTTCGGAAAACTCTATCTTTTCTGGGCAGCTTGGCAAGCAGGCGCTTACGCTCTGGTGATCTTAGGCTTGGTTACAAGTGTCATCTCGATTTACTACTACATCCGTGTAGTGAAAATGATGGTTGTGAAAGAGCCTCAAGAGATGTCGGATGCCGTGAAGAACTATCCGCCGATCGTCTGGAATCTTCCGGGTCTGCGTCCGTTGCAGGTGGGTTTGATTCTGACCTTGATCGCAACCTCGATCGCTGGAATTCTCTCGAATCCGTTGTTTACGCTGGCGAATGATTCAGTGGTGAAATCGCCGCTGTTGCAGCAAGCCGTCGTGAAACCGCAACCGATCGCAGAACGATCGAATCCAGAAACCGCGATCGCTCCTGAAATTGAGACTCGCGGCTAAGATTGGTTGAATTTTTGAAAAGCCGACTGATTCTCTGATCGGTCGGTTTTTTATTGATTAGCTTTGCGCGGGTTCGTTGAGTTGCTGTTGGAGTTGTTGAACTTCTTCGATCGGTAATTCAGTACTACGCGCCACGGTTTCAACAGATATCCCTTCTCGTAGAAGATTAAGTGCGATCGCTCGGTCTCTTTCTCGCTGAATTGAGCGGTAAACCGTAGACTCTTGCATAATGTCCCTCTGTACTAATCGCTGAATCACGTTATCTTCTAATCTTAACCCAGCCAAAATCGCGCTTGCTGCCATCAAATTCGCCTGTGTCATTGAATCTTCAATCCGATCCACAAGTTGAGTGACTTGGTGCAACATTCCTTCTGGACTCTCACTCCGTCCCAAAGTTGCAAACGGTAAGAGTCCAGGGTATTGCAAGAAAAGCGAAGCGGGCTGTTCCCATAGTCGAATGACATCAAACTCATGTCGAGTCCGTTCCAGTTCATAGCAGGTTTGATAGACCAACTCAGAAGTCGTGGGCTTGAGATAAATCACCACTTGTCGCATCGATTTATCTTTGTAACGTCGCTGACCTCGAACGCGATAATCGAGCATCCGAAAGGGAATTTCTGATTTGGGTAGGGTTTGGAATTCGAGATGCAGAATCGACGCTTCCGATTGCAGCAGAATCATCGCATCGGCTCGAATCGGATCAAGAGAGAGTTCGGAGGGCTGGATCTCGGTCAGCGTTACAGGTTCTCCAAGCAGCCAACTCGCAAAATCGGTAGAGAAGTTTTCAGCAAGGAAGCGGCAAGTATCGTCGTACATTCTAAATAGTAAAATTGTACGCTTGAAATGCTGATTTAGTTTTGAATGAAGTTAAAGTTTGATGATGTAGTGCGGTCGTGAAACAGAAAGAGACTGCACTACAACCCAGTGAAGAAACGGCAGAACTTCCCCAACTTGAGATTCGTGCCTAAAATTAGCTGAAGTCTTTGAAAAGCCGACTGATTGAGATTCTTCGATCGATCGGCTTTTTGCTCAGTCGTTTTGCTACCCGACTAAGGCAAATCTTCCATTCCTTCTTCTACCGACGCTTTAAGGTCTTCTGGTGTATAAAGCTCGTCCGCTTTCACGTAGTCTAGAGCCGCATTTTCATCACCCATTTTCTCTCGCACTTTAGCTCTCAATTCGTAAGCCTGTGGAAATCTACTGGATTGACGAAGTGCCTGTTCTGCATCTGCAAGTGCGGCTCTGACATTTCCCAAATGCAGGTACAACTCGCCGCGTTCCACATATGCCCGTCGATCGCCTGATTGAATCAGTTTGTTATAGTCCTGAAATGCAGCTTTGTAGTCTTGCATTTGAACTTTTGCGCTGGCGCGAAGTCGATAGGCGTGCATGAAATCTGGCTTGATTTGTAGGACGCGATCGTAGTCTTGGACAGCACGTTTATAGTCTGCGTTGGTGAAATGCACTCTGGCACGAGCAATCAAGAAGACAGGATTCTTAGGTTGTAAGCGAGTTAGCTGGGTGTAATCTGCTAATGCACTTTCTCGATCGCCTATTTTGAAGGCAGCTTTGGCGCGTTTCTGGTAAGCATTGATGTTGTTTGGATCAGTTCTTAATACTTGATCAGCTTGTTCGATCTCGTTATATTGCTGAGTCATTTTCTCGCCTAACCAGATCGATGAATTGACCAGAGGAACAACGTTGGGTATCGCTGCTACTAAACTTCCTGCAAATCCACCAATGAGGCTAAACAAATACAGCAAAGATAGAAACAAACGAGTTGTCCATTTTGCCTTTAGTTCTGTGCGTCGATCGAGCAATCCTTTGGTTAAAGCATATCGCTTTGAGAAAGCCAGATTTCCATACCCTAATTGCTTGATTCTCTGAAGAATAAACAGAAGAATCTCGTCTGTTTTCTGAGTCGATAGATTCGATAATTCTTTCCGAATTTTCGCTGTCATTTTGTCACTGGGGAAACTGAAAGGAATCGTTAAACCAATCAACAATGCAAACATCCAGAGCAGCGGATTTCCGAATCCTAAGATGAGCAAAAGTAGAACGCCTACAATTTTGAACACAATGCCAAGATAAGGCGATCGAGAAAACACTAATAAATCTGCAATT
>JADEXW010000366.1 GCA_015206935.1 Pseudanabaenaceae cyanobacterium LEGE 13415
ATCTTGAGCAATCTTGATGCCATTAGTATTAATCATCAAATGCTTAATCGGTTTGCTCTTTGCAATGTTGAGAATTTCAAAGAACTCAGGATGGATTGTCGGTTCACCGCCGCTAATTTGCACCACATCCGGTTCACCTTCATTTGCAACAATGTTGTCTAGCATTTGTTCGATCACGGCTAAACTACGATCGCGTCTCGGATAGTTCGAGTGGGATAGTTCTTCCACACCTGAATCGGCATAGCAAATCGGACAAGAAAGATTACATCGATCGCTGACTTCAACTAATGTTAAACAACTATGTTGCTCATGGTCTGGACATAATCCGCAGTCGTAGGGACATCCTCGACTAATCGGAGTATTAAACTTTCTTGGCATATCTCCAGGCTTAATAAACTCCTGGCATTGTTTGTAATACTCAATGTCATCCGCAATCAGAACCTCTTCGCGCCCGTGAATCATGCAGTGTTTCACTAAATAAACGCGATCGTGCTGAAAGATAATTTTCGCTTCAACTTTGCTCAGACACTTAGAACAAACACTATTCGTTAAACCGTAGAACAAATAAGGACGAGACGGCATAGTTCAAGCCTCTTGAAATTTAAACAGTTTTGGAATGCTACGAGCGTAGTAGATGAGCGCGAATACACAAGCGATTTGAATGGCACTTAAGCCTAGAATCGGTTGAAAATCAGGTTTAATCGAATCAATCACTAGCCGAAAGCTGAGATAGCTAATCATGAAAAATTTGAACCGATCGCCCGATTGCATTGAATAGCGCGATCGCACTTTCAAAAACACCATCAGTAACAGTAAAAATCCAATCTCATAAAGTTGCGTCGGATGTCTCGGAGTTCCATCACCAAAATCAACACCCCAAGGCAAATTTGTTGCAACACCATAAGTGCGATCGCTCAGTCCCGTTAAGAAACAACCAATTCTCCCGATCGCCATTCCAAGCATTAACGGATAGACAAACGCATCTCCAGTCGATTGTTTCACTCCGATAATCTTCTTCGTTAGTTCAACACCAATTAAGGCTCCTAACAGCGCTCCAACGATCGTTTTTCCTTGCAGCAACATCAGCCAAAATAGCTCTCGTTGCTGCCACCAGAGGTCAATGTGTTGCAATACGACTAGCACTTTCGCGCCGATCAATGCGCCGAGCATTCCACCAACAATGATCGAGCTTCTCTGAGTGGGTTTAATCGCATCCCGTCGAAAATTCCGCAACGATAAGCGCAACGCCACCGTATACGCGATCGCTTCAAAGAAAATGTGCGGATGAATCTTAAAGTCACCAATCCCAATGTAAACAGGAAAATTCACACAGCATTACCAGGCTTGTTAAATCGCTACTATAGGCGATTTGGCAAGGCTCACTCTAGACTTATTGCAAACTGTTTAGAAGTTGTCATAATGCTTCATTGTTCGATCGAGCTTTTCGCAATGTTTGAATCGGTTAATGCCCCCTAACCCCCAAGTTTGGGGGGACAAGACTCTTAGCCCCCAGAATTGGGGGTTTGGGGGCTAAGAGTCTTACAACTCAAACCGGATTGCTATATCTAACCCATTTACTTAGACAAATCGATCGCACGTTTGACCAAACCTTCAGCCGTAATCCCATTCACTGCCATTAGTTCACCCGCAGTCGCAGTCGTCTCACCCCGCTTCCAAGCAAAGGTATCGCGATTTGATGTACTCCGTAGCATAATTGGCTCTAACATTCCACTTGCGCCACCTGTCACCCCGATCAGAGCATCACCCCCGAACAAGGTTTCAAACGTCGCATCATCCATGAATCCGCCATCTGGCTCAGAGCAAATCTCCCAAGCCACATCAGAAGAGCGATATAACCGTCGTGGATTCACAACAGAAATCACCTTCACGCCATAGCCTTGAGATTCCAGCATCGAAGCCGCAGCAAACACTGGATTGAGAATCATATCGCCCACCACGGCAAAGACGATCGACTTCGAGCCGGTCGATTCATGCAGCACGATCGCACCTTGCTCGATCGCTTGTCTTGTCTGTTCAAACGTCGTCCGAATCGGCAACGGTGACTTACTTGCGGTGATCACCACACCTTTGTTTTTCGTTGTTAATGCCCACTCGTAACACGCTTGAATGCTATTCGCATCCGGTGGGAACACCGGGAAAACATTCCCATTTCGCATCATTGCCGCAAAGTAAGCTTCAATTTCAGGACGTTGGTGTGTCCATCCGTTGCGACCTTGCTCCAATGCACCCGCCGTAAACAGCGTAATCGTTGAAGGTGTCGGACGACGCAATTCTGCCATTGCTTGCGTCACTGTTTGCCAAATCGGTAAACCATTAATCGCAAACGATTCGTACGAACACCACAGCGATCGACTTCCCATCAATGCCAATCCTGCCGCTAATCCAGCACAAGCATCTTCACTCAATGGCTCATATACTTGACCATTTGGCGCTTGGTTGTACAGTGAATCTTCGGTTGGGTGAATGATCTTCAAAGCTTGGTTGATGTTCGCGATTCCAGAAGCTTCATTTCCATCTGCATTCGTCACCAGGAAAGCTCGATCATGCTGTCCCACATGCCCCACTAATCGACCCATTGCAGTTGTAGACACTTTCGCATCACCGCCTACTGCATATTCTTCCAGCGGCAATTGTCCAAGATCGGGTAACTCGCGCGTGAATTCGGTCACAACCGTTTTACTGGCTGATCCGCCGCCTGCTCGTTCACAGTTCGATCGAACTAATTCCCAAGCTTCAGGAGACAGCGATCGAGCCTTTAATGCGCCCACAATATCCTCATTCTCTAAGGTATGTTGAGCATAAAGGTTATGCGATTTCGAGCCTTTCGCGTGAACGCCTGCACCTTTAAGCTGTTTGATGATGAACACCGTTAACTGTCCATTCAATGCCGATCGAGCCGCTTCACTCGCTGCAACTAACACTGCATTCGTAAAGTTCAAGCGCTGTTCCAAAGAGAACAAAGTACTGTCAACATAGTCGCTGGGTTGATTGCGATCGTCAAAATCCTTCGCATCCACCAGCACAACATTCTCAAATCCATTCCCTTTCCAGTATTCGATCATCTGCTCATTAGTTTTGAGCGACACCATACTGTGATGCTCTTGCGAGTAGCCATTCCAAACCAGAATCGGCAGGAAGTTCGTCACACCTGGAAACGCCGTATTAAAGTGCGCCATCGAACTCATAATGTATGGCTCACCCAAGCCACCATCGCCAACCGTGAAGGGGAAAAGCTTATCCCGGTGTAAAAGTGCGGCTGACATTGCAAAATGTTGTCCCTGACCGAGCGGGCCTGCCGGAGCCAAAATTCCAGGAATAAAACCGGACAAGTGACCCAGCAAACCATGTTTTTCCCGAAAGCGATCGCGCAATTGCTGAACTGTTTCGATGCCCATGTCTTCCAAAGAGCGATCGAGGAACATCGCGCTATAAAAGCCGGGTGCGTGGTGTCCAACTTCGGTAATGATGTTTTTATGACCGAGCATCACGAAGGCGGCGTAAGCTTCTGCTTGGCTTGCGAATCCGCCTGGATGTCCTGAAGCTTTCGAGGCGGTCATTTGCAGAATCAAGTAGCGCAACGCATCCGCCACTAACATCGTTTGATAGCCAGCATTTTTGTCACTTGGATCAGAGATCGCAGTTTGTCCAGGTGCGATCGCAGGCATTTTGCCATACGTCTCAAACCCTGGTACTGTGTCGCTGAAGTATTGAATGCCTTCGGTAAAGGCGGGTTTGGTAGACGTTGGATTTGGGGTCACTGCGGTCATGCTTCACCTGCTGCATTCTGTTAATTAGGGTTTAGACCCTCTATGGTACACAGCCAGTGGACGCTTGAAAATAAATAGCAATCAGCGGAATGGTATAGATTTTTATCAATGTGTTTTTTGAGAGCGATAGGGAAGTAAAGCAAAAACTGCGATCGATCTCAAAGAAAGTGCTAGGCTCACAACGACAATAATGGAGTGCGAAGGCAATGTCTCGATCGTTTAGGCAAGATCTTCTCAAATTTGTACAGGCTTATTTTATTTATTTAATGCCCTCTGCATTCATTATTTATCTCGTTTTAGAGTCTTATCAAATTGATTTCCGCCCCTATTACATCGCGGGTAAATCGATCCTTTACGGTTTAGATCCTTATGTTAATCATGTAACGCAATATCCTGAGTTTTTTACTCCAGTGAATGCAGGATCATCTCCGACTTCAGGATTTATTTATTTGCCTGTTACAGCGCTATTGTTTGTTCCTTTCGCTCTATTTTCTTATACAACTGCAAAAGTAATTTATAGCTCTTTTATTTTAATTTTATTATGGTTACTTCTGTTTGAATTAGTGCGGCATAGTCATTTCAAAATCAAAGGGGAAACGCTGCTTTTCTCAATAGTTTCTTTTCCAGTTTTTGCCGCATTTGAACGGGGGCAAATTGATATTGTCGTTACTTATTTAACCGTGTTGGCATTTCTTTTATATCAACGTCACAGGCAGAAAGTAATTCCTGGAATGCTGATTGGATTGGCGTTCTGTATCAAATTATTCCCAGCGATCGCAATTCTCTATTTTCTTGCCAAGCGCCAATTCAAGATTGTAGCTTACTCGATTTTATCGATCGTATTTTTATTAATCGTACCGATTCCAATTCTTGGAACTTCCATTTATACCAGCTATCTCAAACGAATGCTCCCTCGAATCTTTGGAGAAATTACCAGTGCAACTCCAATCACCGTACATGGACAAACCGTAATTAATCGAGTTGTTCAATCAGTTGATAGTAACGGATTGCGCGTTACGCATGATTTTGTACATGGATTTATGAATCCATTTTTGCGTGGAAACCCAATCGGCTCTTTAACGATTGGATTTATTGCATTTCTGATTCTGATGTATTATCTCAGACGCGAATCTGCTGAACAGCAATTCTTCTCAGTCGTAAACTGTATCAATCTCTTTAATCCTCAAACTTGGATTATGGGAATCGTCTGGTTTATTCCATTTTTTGTGTATCAATTTGGCAAAGCAAATCATCTCGGAAAATTTCTTCTAATTTTGCCGCTGTTTATGCCTCCGTTCACAAATAGTAATGGAATGTTGGCATATGTTGTTACCTTACTCTTCGCGATTCCACCGGTTAGCAAGAGATTGACGGCAGAGATAGAGAAATCTGAACTTCAGGGATAAAATCCTAACGCCGGACTTCTTCCGCTTGATAAATATAAAATTTACCCATCATTCCCACCGTCTCTAACTGAAACGCTGGCAAATCAAGAAATATAGGCAAATCTGGCACAATCGATCGGGTCGATAAATTCGTCCGGTACAAACTAAACAATCCGTAATTATGGCGCTCTGTACTTTGAGCAATCAACTGTTTCACCTGCGCCTGATTCTCCTGCACAAACCGAGGACACTGAGAACGAATCATCTGAGGAACCTCCTTACACCCCTGAGTTTTAACCTGCTGCAACGCAAATTCACCGAATGCAGCCTCATCCGGATTGGTCACAGCCATTAGTCCCGCCACTCCAAGCACACCCAACCCCAGCACACCCAGGAGAATCTGAAAAGTTTTCATCACGCACCGTTTTAATTCACGATCGGGTCT
>JADEXW010000051.1 GCA_015206935.1 Pseudanabaenaceae cyanobacterium LEGE 13415
AACTTGTGGAGCATCTGCGATCGCGTAATTTCGTTCTGTTCGATGCTCAGATGATGAACCCGCATTTAGAGCGATTTGGGGCTTATATTGTTAACAATCGGAACTATAAAGATCTTCTGCGGCAGGCATTGGAGCGAGATTGTTCGATTATTTAATTCTGCGTTCTGTCACTAATGTAAGGCTAACCCATTCGCCTTTATCGCTGTAGGTACGAATCAATCGCTGTCTTAAATCAGGTTGAATCAGCCAACCGACTTCGAGAACAAAAGGTTTGCGAGGCTGAATTTCTGTAGGACAGTTTGAGGAAGCTCCATCAGGGAGAAGCAGAACTTGAACATTGGAAGAATCGAATTTTAGAACTGAGCCTTCGATCTGGGCAGTGGTTACGATCGACCTTCCAAAGTTCAATTCCTGATGCAATCGATCGCCTTCTCGTTGAATTTTCAAAGTCGTTGTGTACGAATCAGGCGATCGATAATCTGGATAAATGGTCGTTGCTTCACCGCTCCATTCTCCGATCAAATCATCGGCTTGAAGCGGTGGACGTTCTGGAGTTTCTGAACCGGATAACTTTTCGCGAATTAGAGTGAGTCCGGTCAGTTTGGCTTGTTTGTCGAAGAGTTGAACTAATCGGAGTCGTCGATCGTTCCAAATCAATCCCAACTCTGCGCCAAATTCCGAGAACGGCGCAAACTGAATGGTGCCTTGAGAAAATGCGCCGTTGTCGAATAAGAGAATGTTTCGACCCAAAGAACTATATTCCAGAACTTTCTCGCTGACAGGCTGATTGGGTGGCGATAAGCGGACGATTTGACGCATCGTTTGATTGTCATTGAGTCCGGTAAAAGACACGATCGAGGGAACATCTTCTAAGACTTTCCCGGATGGAGAAAGCCGCGTAAATGAACCCTCCCACGCGCCTAAATTCGCAAGCAAACAATCCCATTGAGATTTCATAGCGGTGCAAATTCTGTTTGGATCGAGTGTTCGATCGTCTCACAAACCGCACCATTCTGCGATAGGTCAAATTCAACCCATTCATTCTGCCAACACAGACGGAACTTCAATCGCGTCCAGTGTGCAGGTAAATTCGGACAAGCGATTAAACCGAATTCCGTCATCCGAACCCCCGCAAATCCAAAGATAATGGCTTGCCAGACACCTCCCGCTGAAGCTGCGTGAATTCCTTCGGCTGCATTGCCGCGCACGTCTTCTAAATCGACTAATGCCGATCGCATAAAGTGTTCATACGCTTCATCGGTTTTGTTGAGATCGCAAGCCAGAATTGCATGAACCGCTGGACCTAAAGATGATCCGTAAACATGATCGGTTCGAGGCGTGTAATAGTCCCAGTTCGCTTGTAGCGTCTCATGATCGAACTGTTGCCGTAAGAGATAGAGCAACATTAATACATCTGGCTGTTTGAGAATCTGCCGCTGATTAGTCGGTTCGATTCCGAGAAGCGCCTGCATTGATCGCGATCGCGGTTCATAGTCCGCTAAATTTACATCAATCAAATCGAAGAATCCGTCACATTGCTCGATTAGCTTGGTTTCAGGATCAGGAGAAACGGTGAGATTTTTTGCGATCGTACTCCAATCAGAAAAGCGATCGGCATTGAGATCCAATTGTTGCTGCAATCGGATTGCAGTTGAAGGATACGAGCGAGCTAACCAATCCCAAAGCATGATCGCAGCACTGAGATTCCATTGCGCCATTGCGTTGGTAAATGCGTTGTTATTGACATGCTCGTGGTTCTCATCGGGCCCAATCACATCATTAATCTCGTAGCGGTCTCTATTGCGTTCCACTCGACTCGCCCAGAACTTTGCTGTTTCGAGTAAAATTTCTGCTCCATAATCACGCATCCATTCATCATCGCCAGTGATTCGCCAGTATTGCCAAACGCCATACGCAATATCGGCAGCAATGTGATATTCGATGTCACCACACCAGATCCGAATCAATTCACCTTTTGCACCTGGAACCCAGCGTGGAGTGACTTCATCGCCTGTTGCTGCACTTTCCCAAGCGTACAATGCACCTTCGTAACCGAGTTCTTTAGCTTTACGACGTGCGCCCGGTAGCGTGTGATAACGATAAGTTAGGAGATTTTTTGCGATCGCAGGTTGCGTCAGGGCAAAGAATGGCACGACAAAAATCTCTGTATCCCAAAAGACATGCCCCCGATAAGCAAATCCAGAGAGCGTCTTAGCAGGAATGCTGACTCGATCGTCTTTTCGAGGAGCCGCAATCATCAATTGAAAGAGATTGTAACGGATGCTGATTTGAGCTTTGGGATCACCTTCGATGGTGATATCGGTGTTCTGCCAAGCAATTCCCCAGGCGGTGATATGAGCCGCGAAAAGCGTTGTGTAGCTTGGTACTTTTGCCAATCGTCGCAATGCTACCGTAAGTGGAAATTCTGTGTCTCTCGATGTGTAGATTGAAATGATCTTCTCAGCGATAATCGATTGACCCGGTTCGATTTGCGTTGAAGTAAATAGCGTTGTTGTGGTGCTATTCACTTTCAAGGTTTGATTGTCTTTGGTAGCAGTGAGTTTTGCTGCTAACCCTAGCTCTAATCCAGTGTGCATTGTTTCCGTTGAAAGCCAGATTAAATGATCTAAACCTCCAGATTTCAAAGTCATCCAGTGCGGAATCGTCATCGTTGTTGGATGCGGCTCGAAACCGGACTCGATCGAGATTTCTCCGGTAAAGTTGATCGACGTAACATGACACCGAATTGCCATTAAATGCTGGTCAGCAAAACTGCAAAAGCGCTCAAATCGGAATTCTAAAGTATGACCGTTCGGACTGCGCCAGCGAATCGATCGAGTCAGCAATCCGAGTTTGAGATTTAATTGTCGATCGTATTTCAGAATCTCACCGCGATCGAGCCGAAACGCTTCACCGTCTAACTTAATGATCAGCGGAAGCCAGTTCGGACAATTGACTAATTCAGTCGAAACGATCGGGGCATCATCGAAAATTCCATGAATCAATGTAGCGACTTGATCACCTGGAAAACCCTCTTCAAAGCTGCCCCTTGTACCGAGATAACCGTTACCGATCGTAAACACTGTTTCTTGCGCGTGAAGCTTCGCTGGATTAAATTCTGTTTCGAGAACGTTCCAGGCGGTTGCATCAGCAGTACCGTAATCAAGCTGCGAGAATGAAGCCGTTGACATAACCGAAAACCTTTGGCGAATGTAGGGAAAACGTTGCGAGTAAAGGGATTGGAAGACAGCAATTCGATCGCGTTTCGGCTTCAGACTTACAGAGCAATAGTTTCTGAATTGCAAGTTTCCATCTCTCTATAGATAGATTTACGCAAACATTTCAAGAAATACGGATGTAGGTGTAATTCGATATAAACTGAAATATTTCTAAATCTTCCTGACAAATCTAAATAAAAAGAAAGCCCACTTGCGCGGGCTAGTTTGTTAATTCATCTATTTAAGAATCTATTGATTTGGTGAAATTTCTTGTTTTCCACCTGTTCCTTCACAGATTCGCTTAATCGATTCCAAAGTTTTACCAATTCCTTCATTCATTGCGGACTCAAAGCTATGTTCTGGAGATTGCTGTTCCATGTGCTGCTTAATCTCTTGAGGTGGTGCATAGTGAATATGAACTTTAACTTCAGATTGATCACCTTTTTCATTCACTTCCATCCATCCACCATATTCACTTTCGCCATCCGATCCCCATTCAATTTTTTTGCGTTGGCGATCGATATTGAAATGTCCATCCGAATCATATTCATGTTCGCCTGCATGTCCTTGTGTACGAATGCGCCCTTCAGATTGCGGTTCAGCGTGAGTAACTGTGGGCAAGTACTCAGGAACATTGCGGACATCAGACAGATAGTCAAAAATGCGATCGGCAGACGCATTCACGGTAATCGATTGCTCAAAATCGGTGTTCTGAACGGGTCGCTGTTGTGCAGAGGTCATATGCTTGTGTGCCCTAGAGTAATGGCAAGTTATGACATTCAGCCTAATGATTTCTGAGGCTCAAAGCTCTATCGCAGGTACTAAGCTCTACTTCAGCAAAAAGTGGGATGAACAGACCATAGAGTTGCTATCTATAGCAATCCAATTTGAGTTGTAAGATTCGGGAAAGCCCCCAAAGCCCCAATTCTGGGGGCTAAGAGTCTTGTCCCCCCAAACTTGGGGGCTAGGGGGCACAATCAACTCCGCATTTCACGACTAATTCAAATTTGCTATCTAGTTAGTCCCCGCAAATATCTGCACTACTACGACGACATTGTTGATCCGCTTGAAGCTGTGCATTAAAATCGCTCAACGGCAAAACCATGAAGTGATAATACTTACGTCCGTCTTGGGATTGCTTAAACATACTGGTTACGTAGCCAAATGTTCGACCGCGATAAAACCGTTTTTCAACCTGATTAAAATCAACTTTCGCGATGTACTGCGATCGCACAAATTCTTGCGTCGTTGCTTTCCCAAAGGTTTGATAAATTAAGCTCACATTCTCGCGCGTAAATCCAGCAAACGGCTGTGTCGCTCCAAATGCGATCGCTTCTACTGTAGAGCGTTGATCTTGTCGATCGGCATTCATCACAAACGATAATTCTCCATCCGGTAACTTCGCTTGAGATCGATAAAACGGCGCTCCGCTGAGTTCTCCAATTCCTCGCTTAATCGGTGAAAACGCAGCATTATTCGCGATTCGATTCTTAACCGTTTGAACAGACTCACCGGGTAAAGCTTGAGCGGAATTCGATAGACTGCAAACGAAAGTGAATGCCAAGAGTGGGAGCAACAGCCGTTTCATAGAAGTGAAATGGAATAGGACAGAGAAAGCTACAATGCCTGATCGCACGAGTCCAGACGCAACTTGTACGATTGTGACAGGGTTATATGGATTGAAACTATGTCAGAGGTTTGGATTCAGCTATTAGGTATTGGACTCGTTGCAGGTATAGCAGGTGGAATGTTCGGGATCGGAGGCGGCGCAATCATGGTTCCAGCAATGGTTCTACTTCTGGGAATGGATCAGAAGTTTGCAACAGGAACATCCGTTGCAGCACAAATTCTACCGATCGGGATTCTTGCCGCGATCGTCTATGAGCGGAGTGGGAATTTGAATTGGAGATTTGCGATCGTCATTGCGATCGGGCTTGTGATTGGAAATCTCTTTGGTGCTTTGTTTGCTAATCTGCCGTTTATTAGCGCAGAGATGATGAAGAAAATGTACAGTGTGTTCCTTCTTGCAGTCGGAGTTCGATATCTATTCTTTCGTTAGAATGATCTTTTGGTATTCCTTTTCCGTGATCAGATCTCTCGTGCTTTCGACTCGATCGACAAAGACGATTCCATTAAAGTGATCGTATTCGTGTTGAAAGATTCGAGCGACGAAATCGGTCATTTCCATTTTCTGAAGTTTGCCAAAGCGATCGGTAAATTCAATCTCGATCGCTTGGTATCTTGGTACATTCCCACGAATTCCTGGAATGCTCAGACAACCTTCCCATCCTTTTACAGTTTCATCCGAATGTGACAGAATTTTTGGATTCATAATTGGCATCGGTTCCATTGTTGGCGCGTTTGGATACCGCAGATTTGGACGCGATGCCACGATCATTAATTGATATGATTCGGCAACTTGTGGGGCAGCAATTCCAACCCCATTCGCTTTTTGAACCGTTGCCATTAAATTATCGATTAAGGTTTGAAAGCGATCGTCTTGAATGTTTTTTATCGATCGTGCTTTCTCTCTCAGAATTGGATGTCCTAATTCGATGATGTCAAGAATTTCAGCCATTTTGATCTCCTTAAATATTCACTTGCATACAGAAGTTCTTTAAGCTTCGTTTTGGGCGGATTGTGCCCCCTAAATCCCCCATTCTGGGGGACTTTAAGGTAGAAAAATTTTCTGAATTCTAAAGCGCTATCCAGCTTCAAAGTCCCCCAAATTTGGGGGATTTAGGGGGCATTAGCTGATTCAAACGAAGCGAAAACAACTCGTTTACACATGGTAATTCGATCGCAATCGGATACTTCAAATAAAAGAACTCCGAATCATTCAATCCGGAGTTCGATCGTACTCAATCACAAACGCAATTTATTCATTGTTTCCCTGAGCAGTCTGAGTTGGGTAAGCTCCAGGCTGCACACTCACCGTTGTTGTGCGACCACCTCGACTGATTTCCAGTTGCAGATTTCCACCCACCGAAGCATTCTCGACCGCTTGCTGGACTTGTTCGCTCTTCGTCACCGCTTGACCATTGACCCGCTTAATCACGTCACCCGGACGTAAACCGCTTTTCGCCGCTGGGCCATTCGGCAACACTTGGAAAATCACCACACCCTGATCGTCTTGCACCCGGAAGCCAACTTGTCGATCGCTGTTAATTTGATCTCTCAAACTCGGAGTCAGCGAACCCATGCGAATACCCAGGAACGGATGATCAACGCGACCTTTAGAGATCAACTGTTGCGAAATCCGCTGTGCTGTATTGATCGGAACCGCAAAGCCTAACCCTTGTGCGCCACCAATAATTGCAGTGTTCATCCCAATGACTTCACCGCGTTGGTTTAACAAGGGGCCGCCAGAGTTTCCTGGATTAATTGCTGCATCGGTTTGAATAAAATTGACACGCTTATCTGGAACTCGAACTTCAGCACTCGATCGACCTGTGGCGCTAATAATTCCTGCTGTCACAGTATTGTCAAGTCCGAGCGGGTTCCCAATTGCGATCGCCCATTCTCCTGGCTTCAAGGTATCAGAATTACCTAGCGCAACAGTCGGTAGATTATTCGCCTGCACCCGAATTACCGCCACATCTGTTAGGGGATCTTGTCCCACCACTCGACCCCGTAATTCGCGACCATCTTTCATTGTCACACTCACGGTATCTGCACCACTCACGACGTGAGCATTCGTCAAAATCAAACCATCAGCACTAATAATAAATCCCGATCCAGTTCCGCGCTCGACCCGACGCTGTTGATTTGGCACATCTGCACCAAAGAACTGACGGAAAAAAGGATCATTAAAAATCTCAGGAACGCGGGTTTGAACCGTCCGAGAAGCATTAATTCGGACAACTGCTGGACCCACTCGATCGACGGCTGCGGCAATAAAGTTCGGATCAGCGATCGTACTGGTGCGATTTGTCGTTTGAGCGATCGCAGGTGGCGTAATGGGATTCTCAGAGAGCAAACGGTTTCCCACAAGGGCTGTACCCGCTCCAGCCAGCGGCAGCATGAAATAAATTGCAGACTGTTTCCAGGTGTTTCGAGATGTCGTCATCGGTATGTCACTCTCCTTAAATGGTGCGTCCCCAATTGATTCAGCAGCCTTCTCACTATTCTTAACGGTGCAAGAATTCAACGCAAGATGAGAAGCTCTACATAAAGATAGATACTCCTAATGTAATCAACAGATATGACGCTAGGACGGCAAATTAGTTTCAGAATTGCCCCATTCTGTGCCTCCGAACTTGTCATTTCAACTTCACGAGGAACACACAGCGTTGACAAGTCCCATTGATACTTTAATTATCACAGGTGAATGAATGGTAAGAGCAGGTTGCTGCTAGAGCGAATTCAAGGTTTTTGATCTCTAAGGTGTCGAGATTGATGATGCCGTCAAGATCGTCCCCATCGCTCAAAGCAGAGGATCTGCTTCTTTTTTTATCAATTAAAAGATCTGAATAGAACTTGTCAGAAATGCGGCACGATCGCATGATATTTTCGTGTCAAAAATCTGCAATGCCAGTGTAATATGAATGGGGCGACGGGCAGGCAGCTAAATTGTCGTGATTTGGCAGTTCTGTAAGCGTCTTAAATTGTATTTGCTGTCCACATCATTCAGATTTCGGGTTGATGACTAAAAAGAAAAAGATTGAGCCATTGATCGGAGAATCTTTGCTTAAAAAGGTGAAGGAACTCGATCATCTCAATAAAGAAGAAAAAGCTAAAGAGTGTGGCTATTACACGGTCACAAAAAACGGTGTAGAGCGCGTGAATATGATGAAGTTCCTGAATGCACTGATTGATGCTGAGGGAATTCAGTTAGATGGAAAACAAGGGACGAATGGACGGGGCGGACGGAGTGCCAGCTACCGAATTAGTGTGCAATCAAATGGCAATCTCCTGATTGGAGCAGCGTATACTAAACAGATGGAATTGAGACCTGGAGACGAATTTGAAATCTCTCTAGGACGAAAACATATCCATTTGAAACAACTCGATCGAGAAGAACTCTCGGCTTAATAAAATGGAAAATATTGACTGGTCTACCGCAGTTCCGGCAGGTCTCGCGATCGCGATTTTTCTAGGCGGAATGCTGATGATGTTTACGGGAATTTGGACAAGCAGAAATAAGTAATCTATTCCTGCTTGTTCTAGTTAGTTTAATGCACCAATCTGTGAGGCAAGTCCGGTTTCGATCGGGTTTGCCTTTTCTGTATGAAGATAAGGCATCAATCGCACTCGCGTTAAGGCAAGATTGGCAGCTAAGGTAATGCCTTCTTGCTCTAACAATCCCAAAATATGATCGGGATTTTCTCGATCGATCACAGGTAGTTGATGCAATCCACGAGTTGCCATTCGATCAAGTGCATCGGTTAATGGCTCATCTTGATAAGCATACAGAATCTCAGTTGTACAAACTTCTGCGATCATGCGTTGCTGTAATCCTTGCTCTGAGTGATTGGCTTCAGTTTCCCAGCGAGCGATCGCGCGATTGATGTCTTGCAAAGTGACGATGCCGATAAAATGTCGATCGTCATCTACCACTAATGCGCTATGAGTTTGATTTTGAATCAGTTGCAATCCTGCTTCGAGTAATGGAAGTGAATCCGAAATTTGTAAAAATCCAGGCTGCATCGCTTCAGAAACCGTTAGATTTCTCAGAATTTCTTGCTGATGAATTGCCGAATTCGGAATCGGATCAGGATCGCGTTTTGCTTCAATTTGCTCTAAGTTTGAAGGCTGCTCCGGACTCGATTTAAACAGATTCACAAGCCATACACTTAAGCCCACCGCAGCCATTAACGGCAAGACAATCCGATAATCGCGCGTCATTTCAAACAGCAATAAAATCGCCGTTAAAGGTGCATTCACACTTGCTGCTAAAACTGCCGCCATTCCCACCATTGCATAAGCAGGAGGAGCCGCAATACTACTTGCAAACATCGGAAACACTGACGGCAATACCTTTCCGTAAGCGGCTCCCAGCGATGCGCCTAAAAACATTGCAGGTGCAAAAATGCCGCCCACTAATCCACTTCCTAAACTAATCGCAGTCAGCAACAATTTGACGATTAGCAATGTGATTAGCAACACTAACGAGAATTTGACATCTCTCAGCATTGCTTCAACCGTGTCATATCCCACGCCCAGAATTTGCGGCAATTTCAGCGCCACTAATCCCACACACAATCCACCTAAGATCGGTTGAACTTCGCGTGGAATTTTCGCGATCCAGGTCGCTCCTGGAATCTTGCCCTTAAAAAAGTCGCTCGACCACTTGAGAGAATTCGTATAAGCGATCGACACAAAACAAGCAAACAATCCTAAGCCCAAATAAAGCGGCAATTCCAACGGACTTCGCACTTCATACGCAGGCAAATCAAATGCAGGCTGTCCACCCAATCCGATCTGAGCAATCAAAGCCGACACCACCGCAGACAGTAATACAATACTCGCCGCTGAAGTTTCAAACGTCGTCCCCAAAACAACTTCCAGGGCAAAAAACACACCTGCGATCGGGGCATTAAATCCGGCTGCTAATCCCGCAGCGGCTCCCGCACCGAGTAAGAGGCGTTGTCGATCGCGCGACACTTTCAACATCTGCCCCACGAACAGACCAAAATTCGCCCCAACTTCCACACTCGGACCTTCAGGACCCAGAGAAGCCCCTGTCCCCAGTGAAATCGCCGCCGCGATCGTTTTCGCGATCGGGCGGGTTGCCGACATTTCTTGACCCGCCTGCACATTGGCAATCAGCTTAGAAATACCGGGACTAAATTCTTTGGTCAGCCAGCGCATCAACCCCACGAACACGCCGCCCAGGGTTGGAACACAAGCCAATGTCCACGCGCCAAAATGCCCGATCGTTCCCATCAGGTCTTCGAGCGTGAAACGGTGAACCCATTCAATCAAAAAACGAAACGCAAGCACACCTAAACCAGCGCCGCCCCCAATCAAGACCGCCAAAATGAGAACGATCGTATCCGGGTGCGGTTGGAACCGAGCAAACAGACTAGAAATTCGAGATTGAGAAGCAGACGCAGAATCAGGCGACAGGACTTTGGGTGGCAGAATGGAGGGCACGGCAGGGGGTCTAATGATAAAAAATTAATTTTTATTGCACGCTCTCATTGTGGGCGATCAAAGCCAGAGTAGACAAGTAATTTAACGGCTTTTCGTTAAATGAATTTCGGCATAACTTATTGGCTTAATTACCCTTTCAAAACCTAAAAATATTCGGTGTGCGATCGCGCTTCTTGTCTATGAAATCCGTCAAAGGTCAGCTTTTGATGCACAATGAGTCGGTGTAGTTGATCGGAGCAAAATGGATCGCGAGATTTCAACCGGAAATCAACCAGGTACGACTCGATATCAGGCGTGGATTGACTCAGGCTGGACGATCGGGCTTTGGATCGCCGCGATCGTGCTATTGACCATCAATCTGGGAGGTCTTCCTCTGCGCGATTGGGATGAAGGCATCGTCGCTCAAATCGCCCGCGAAATTGCCAATGCTCCGTTTGATTCTCTAGTCTGGCTGTTTCCGCGTGATATCAATGGTGCGCCTTACCTGAATAAGCCGCCACTGGTTCACTGGATGATTGCGCTGTGCTATCAGGTTTGGGGAGTGAGTGAGTGGACGGCTCGCCTGCCTGGAGCGCTTCTAACCGCAACTTCAGTTCCGCTGCTCTACAATGTCGGGCGCGAAATCTTTTTCCAACGGAGTACGGCTGTGTTCGCGGCATTGGTGTATCTGACTTCGCTGCCCGTGGTGCGTCAGGGAAGATTAGCAATGCTCGATGGAGCAGTGTTGTGCTTTTTCCTGGTGATGCTGTTTTGCTTACTGCGATCGCGTCGAGATTTGCGCTGGGGATTGGGAATCGGTCTGGGATTTAGTTGTCTGTGTTTGACGAAAGGAATTTTAGGAATTTTGCTTGCTGCGATCGGGCTTGTCTTTATCGCTTGGGATACGCCCCGATTGTTGACTTCGCTTTATCTCTGGTCAGGTTTTGGACTCGGTGCAATTCCAGTTTTGCTGTGGAATGGAGCGCAGGTTTATCACTATGGCGAGAAGTTTTTAGCAACGCACTTTTGGGATCAGTCTTTGAAGCGCGTTTCAGATACGGTTGAAGACAATCAAGGATTTGTCACGTATTACCTATGGGAGATTCTTAAGCATGGTGTCCCTTGGGTATTGTTTTTACCGATCGCAATTCGCAATGCTTGGGAGAATCGCAATCTTGGCTGGGCAAAACTTACCTTAGTTTGGAGTGGGATTTACTTTGCGGTGATTTCACTCATGCAAACAAAGCTTCCTTGGTATGCAATGCCGCTTTATCCTGCTTTTGCATTGATGACTGGGGCACAGTTACAAAGATTCTGGCAACCGCCGCTGAATAGTCGTCCGGTTCAGAAAGTGCGAATTTGGGTCACAGTGTTTGCGGTTTTATCGATCGTGGCTTGGGCAGGTGCAATTTACTACACCATTGGACTACGAGACGCTGATCTGCAACTGATTTTTTCAACGCTGGCACTAACACTAACTGTCACTGCGATCTTAATTGCTCGTCAAGATATTCAATTCATCATTGTTCTGATCTGGGGAACGTTTCTAACGCTGCTGGTATTAATGATGTCCAGTCATTGGCTGTGGGAACTGCAAGAGACTTTCCCAGCGAAACCTGTTGGCGTGATGATTGAACGAGCAACCGCAAGAGGGCAAACGATTTATACGTCTTATCCTTATTTCCGTCCATCGTTAAACTTTTACAGTCAGCGATCGATTGTTCCTGCTCCTCCCGAAGTTCTACTAAAACACTGGCGCGAAGATGCTCATCCTCATCTGCTGATTGATCAAGAGTTTCTTAAACGCTTACCGCAGAAACAGATGCAGTTTTTGGATATGACCGATAATTGGATGCTGGTGAGTCGTGCGCCTGCGGTGAAATCGACTGTAACTGCAACCGCGAAAAAGAGACGTGCAACAGTTAAGAACATCAAGAGATGAGCGATCGTCGTTACAGTGGCACGATTCACGGGCACATTGGTTACTGAAAGCCATTCATTCTTGCCCTATGGTTGTATCTTCCGTCGATCGTAGTCATGTTGCCCCGCTGCTCTCTCAAGTTCTTGGCAAGCCGATCACCGCTGAGAAAATTCCCAAACTCTGGATATTTCTAGTTGCACTATCTGCCATTCTCGTTGGGGTGACTCAGGCGGATGCTGAAGTGACAGATGCAGAAACACAACGACTGAAGACCATTCTCGGACAGTTCATGCCTGCTAAGTCTGATTTGATTCAAGTTGTCAGACTATTGATCCGGGGAGTAGGACAAACCAAGCTACATCAGAATTTATCAGATCTGGGCAAACTCACAGACGAGCTTTCAACCTCAGAACGATTGCTGCTCTGTGCTTTTGGATGCGAACTTGCAACCGCAGATGGGTCGATCGATAAAACTGAACAGAAGTACTTACATGCAGTCAGCGATCGCTTACAGATTCCTCGATCGTTATTCACAGTTCTAGAGCAGAGTTTCATCAAACAGCCTGTCAGTGATATTGCAGCGGTGACAGAGCTTCGATGTTTGCTTGCTCCGTCACATTTTCAAGTCCTTGATCCAGTTTTTGCAAATGCTGCAAATCAACTATTAGAAAAGCTACCACAAGCTTCTCAAGCTCAGAATCAGAGTTCTTCAGGTCAATTGAAATTTGAGGGACTTGCACAAGATCAAATCCAACGTCGCAGAATTGAAGCTTGTTGTCGTGAGCTAACAGAACTGATTAACAGCATTGAGCATGAATCATTCGATCAGGCATTGAGTGAGATTGCTCAACTGACTGAAAAAGTACGATCGCAATCTTTTAGAGTTGCGGTTGTCGGTGAATTCAGTCAAGGCAAATCAACGCTACTGAATGCGCTTTTAGGAGAAAAGATTCAGCCAACACGAGTGATTCCTTGTAGTGGAACGATTACTGTGCTGCGCTACGGTGAGCGAAAACGAGTTATTTGCCGTTACCGGGATGGAAGTGAAGCGGAAATTTCAGCGCAGGACTATCAAGAAAAAGCAGCGATCTCAATTGAAGCAGCACTGAATCATCGAGATGTAGCTTTGAGTGATTCTGCGATCGAGGAAATTATCTACGAGCATCCAGGATTACAATTATGTCGATCGGGGGTTGAGGTGATTGATTCCCCAGGCTTAAATGAGCATCCTGAACGGACTCGCATCACGCAAAAACTTCTACAAAGTGCGGATGCTGTAATTTTTCTTGTGAATGCCACTCGTCCTTTAACGCAAAGTGAACGAGAGCTATTGATTAGCTTGAAAACTCAGCTGAATGCGAAAGCAGATGAGCCTGCTGAGAATTTATTTGTGTTGGTAAATTTTGTCGATTTGCTGCGGGAAGAGCAAGACCGGGAACAAGTTCGGCAGTTAGTGAAGAACTTCGTTTGTGAGGGTGGATTGATTCTGCAGGAAAATCGTTTGTTCTTTATTTCTGCTCAATCGGCGTTGGATGTAATTTTGAAAGCTGAACACAATGAATATTTAGAAATGCTCCAGCAATTTACGCAAAGTTTGGAGCAGTTTCTTACAGTTGAAAAAGGTGAGATCAAGCATCGTCAGAACAAAAGAGCGATCGATCAAATTGCAGAGCAAATCAGCATTGCCTTGTCTCAAACTCAAGAAAACATTGCCCTTTCTGTTGCAGCAAAGCTCGATATTTTAGAGAAGCTGGGTGAAGCAAGCGGTTATTGCGGGAGATTGCAAGCTCAAATTCAAACTGAAATCAGTACGAAGCTGCCAGAAGTACGGAGTCGTGCATCGAACTCGCTTGGAAAAGATCTTGAACAACGAATCACAGAAGAAGCACGATCGTGGTCTTCAACTGAAACTGAGAAGTCCAAAATCATCAAAGATTTTTCTGAGAGATTTCAAGCGGATACGCAAAAGATTGCAGAAGCATGGACGAAAGAAATCATTGTTGAACAAATCCTTTCATCTTCGATCAAATCGATTAATGCAAACCTTTATGAAATGATTCATCAGTTTCAGGAAAGCGCAGAATCGATCGATAAAGGGACAGGTTCGCAGCTTGTTCGCCAACTCAGTTTGAACGTGGAGCGAGTTGCTCCTGGGTTTAAATTAAACGTTGCAACCGAGGACGTTGATTTATTTGACACTTTATTTAGAAGTGGAATCGGTGGCGGAATTGGTTTGGGAGCAGGCGGAGTTCTAGCTGGAGGAGCCGCGTTAGCTGTGACCAGTATTGCCTTTTTCCCAGTCGTGCTGACTGGTGCCGCGATCGCAGGAATTGCAGTTGGCGGAGCAGCATTAGGAACCGCGATCAGCAGCGCACTGGGCTTTTTTACACCACCGGATCAAGATGACATCAAGAAAGAAGTCTTGCAAAAAGGGTTCGAGCAATTCAAAACCCAAAATTTAGAAAGTCAATGGATTGCTGCGATCGAGAAGCTGACCCAAAATCTTTTCGAGCAAAGGCTTCAAATCGCTCGAATTGTTACCGATCGATATATCACTTCGTTGAATTCTCTACTGTCTGAGAGTGATGCCAATAGCAGTCTAACTGTAGAAGCTGCACAAGCGAAGAAACAGCGCTATGAGAAGCATTTGGCTGATTTGAAAGTATTTCGATCGCAGCTTCAATCTGTTTAACATCTGTTCGATCGTTCTTTCGCTTCGTTGATAGCGGCTAACGCCCCCTAAATCCCCAGAAGTGCTGTCACATAAACCATTCATCGAACTTACATCTGTTTAGTACAACGTTCATCTTTTTGTAGACCTATGCTTTTCAAATTTCCACCCGCTCTCCAAGTTGGACTTGATGCAGGGCGATATGTTCAAGTCATCTCAAAATCTGGCGTTCCTCTCAGTTTAGTGCGTGATGCTGCGACAGGTCGATTTGTGGGGCACGCAGTTGGGGTTGTCGATCTCAATCCATTCACCATAGTTCCAAGCTTTATTCTCCAAGGCGTTCAAGCCTATCAGAACCACAAAGCACAGCAGTCTTTAGATACTATCTCAGTCACCACACAAC
>JADEXW010000367.1 GCA_015206935.1 Pseudanabaenaceae cyanobacterium LEGE 13415
TCCTCGGAGTTGCCCCCAAACCCCCAATTCTGGGGGCTAAGACTCTTGCTCCCCCAAACTTGGGGGCTGGGGGGCTTTCTCGAAGTGTTCTCACTAAAATGGGTACGGCTATATTTGCAATCGATCGAGATTGACGCAATGCAGAATAATCGTTGCGCTACCCTGAAAGAAAGAGAATTCTTCTAGATATGCTTTGTCAGCTATGCGATCGAGATGTTCCTACCCTCACCGAACATCATTTAGTCCTCGCCAACATACGAAACGCAAAAAACTTGATGCAGGTGAAACGATTGATATTTGCCCTGCTTGTCATCGCCAAATCCACGTTTTATTTGATAATCGCCGCCTCGCACAAGAATTAAATACAATCGATCGATTAAAAGCGAATTCCGAAATGGCAAAGTTTCTCGCTTGGGTACGGAAACAAAATCCCGATCGCAAAGTGAGAGTGAAACGATGACTCATTTCATGCTGAAGGAGATCCATGAGCAACCAGATGTGATTCGTCGTTTGCTTGATCGTTCTATTTCGATTGAAAAGGTCGATCGTATTAATATTCTCGCGTGTGGAACTAGCTTAAATGCTGGATTGATCGGGCAATCTCTATTTGAGCAAGTGGCGAAAATTCCAACACAAATCCGATCGTCTTCGGAATCGATCTATGCGCCATTGATTGAGACACCGAATACTTTGACGATCGCGATTACTCAATCGGGTGAAACAGCAGATACGATCGCAGCATTAACGACTGTTCGATCTAAACGAATTGCAATCACTAATGGAATTGATAGCACAATTACAAAGCTCGTTGATCAGACGATTTACACGAATGCTGGAGAAGAAAAAAGTGTTGCTGCAACGAAAACATTTACAGCACAGTTAGTTGTTTTATATCAACTTGCGTTTCATCTTGCAAATCAAGAAGCTCAATGGCTTAGAGAAATTCCGCAACAGATAGAAGCAATTCTGAAAAAGAATACGATCGCTGAAATTGCAAAATCATTAGAAAATACGCGCAATCTAATTGTGATTGGAAGCGGGATCAATACTGCGATCGCATTTGAAGGTGCATTGAAACTAAAAGAAGTAACTTACATACATGCAGAAGGATGTGCAGCAGGAGAGTTTTTGCATGGCCCGATCGCGCTTTTAGATCCGCAAATTCCAACGATCGCGATCGGGAACGTGAAGAAAACTATCGATCGTATTCGAGTCAATCAAAATTCAGTCATTGAAATCCCGACACCAGCGATCCCCGAACTTTTCACCCCATTCTTAACTGTGATTCCGCTGCAACTTCTCGCCTATGAACTGGCAATCCTACGCAAGATAGATGTAGATCGACCCAGAAACATCACAAAATCGCTCACAACCTGAACCCTAACAGCAGTTGTTACTTTTTTGCGGTTGCCCCTATCGCGGCTGAAAAAATTGCTTTAGGATTTGGGTGGATAAAAATCGTGAAAGCATACGCTCAACCGAAATGACTTCTTCACCCGATCCGCGCCGTCGTTTAACCTCTGATGAACTCATTGCGATGTTTGTCGCCTTCCTCAGCATCGGAGGCATCTTCTTCTGGGCAACTCGACAGCCTGACAGTGGATTTGATTTTGGCTCACTCTTCGCCAGTACTCCACAAGTTGCGCCCTCTCCTGGAGTTGTGTTGCCCTCCCCAGAACCGCGCGGAACTGGAATCGCGCCTTCTCCCGCGAATCCTCAAACCCTACTGCCGATTCCCCAAATCGAGACCACAACTGCTCCCCAGCCGACCATACAGGCAACGGTTCCACCGAGTCCTTCCGCGATCGGTGTGGTTCCTTCTCCCACTCCGAACAATCTCCCCAATCTCGTGCCCTCTCCCACGACTCCGCCTTCTCCGGGAGTTGCAAAAGGTTTCACAGATGTCTCCGCTGATTTTTGGGCAGCCGCTTACATTTCAGAGCTAACGCGGCGAGGAATTTTAGGCGGATTCCAGGATGGAAGCTTTAAGCCAAATGAGCCAATTACTCGCGCTCAGTTTGCCTCGTTGATTGGGAAAGCGTTTGGGAAACCGAAAGAACGTCAGCCGTTGACCTTTGAAGATGTGCCAGCCAATTACTGGGCGCGATCGTCGATCGATGATGCGGTGCAATCGGGTTTTATGAGCGGATATGCTGAAGGACTGTTCCGACCCGATCAACAAATTCCGTTATATCAATTACAGGTTGCACTCGCTTCAGGCTTGAATCTCAAACCTCCTGCCGCTCCTGATCAGACTTTGGCAAAATTCCAGGACGTGGGCGATTTGCCAAAATGGGCGCAGGGAAGAGTCGCAGCGGCGGTTGATTCGGGGATTGTGACTGGATTTCCGAGCGCTCAACAGTTGACACCGAATCGGGTGGCGACTCGTGCGGATGCAGCAGCGTTGCTCTATCAAGCTCTGGTGAAAGAGGGAAGAATCACGCCGACGAAATAAACACCTCACACCGCTCAACTCCTCCACTAGAATGGGAAGACACATCATTTTTGCCCCATATTCGCATTGAGGAGTTGACTCGTGGAGTCCCGTTACACCCCCGCAGAGATTGAAACAAAATGGCAGCAGGCATGGACAGCAGCAGACCTGGACAAAACGCCTGAAGCTAGCGACAAGCCGAAATTTTACGCGCTATCGATGTTTCCTTACCCGTCCGGGAATCTCCATATGGGTCATGTGCGGGTGTATACGATCGTCGATGTGATCGCCCGTCTCAAACGAATGCAAGGTCATCGAGTCCTGAATCCGATGGGCTGGGATGCGTTCGGATTGCCTGCGGAAAATGCAGCGATCGAGCGGGGGGTTCCTCCAGCGAAATGGACGTACCAAAACATTGATCAGATGCGCGACCAGTTGAAGCAGTTGGGCATCTCGTTCGATTGGTCAAAAGAATTGGCAACTTGTTCGCCAGATTACTATCGTTGGACGCAGTGGATCTTTTTGGAGTTCTTTAAGGCAGGGTTGGCATATCAGAAAGAAGCAACCGTGAATTGGGACCCGATCGATCAAACGGTGTTAGCCAATGAGCAGGTTGATGCAGAAGGAAGATCTTGGCGATCAGGTGCGAAAGTTGAGCGGAAATTGCTGCGTCAGTGGTTTTTGAAGATCACCGACTATGCAGAACAATTGCTAACGGATTTGGATAAGCTGACCGGGTGGCCCGATCGCGTGAAGTTAATGCAGGCGAACTGGATCGGAAAATCAACAGGCGCACAAGTGACTTTCAAAACTGAAGCAGGCGATGACATTACTGTATTCACCACTCGTCCTGATACGTTGTGGGGTGCTTCGTTTATGGTGCTATCTCCAGAGCATCCATTAGTTGCAAAATTGACGACACCGGAACAATCAGCAGCAATCCAGCAATATCAAGAAGCAGCAGCGGCGAAAAGTGATCTCGATCGAACTGCGGAAGGTCAAGAGAAAACAGGGGTTTGGACGGGAAGCTATGCAATTAATCCCGTGAATGATGAACGCATTCCAATTTGGATTGCGGACTATGTGCTGATGGACTATGGAACAGGTGCAATTATGGCAGTTCCAGCCCATGACCAGCGCGATTTTGAGTTTGCTAAGAAATTCGATTTACCGATTAAAGTTGTAGTCCAACCCCTGGATCAAACCTTAGATGCGGCAACGATGACTGAAGCTTATGCGGGTGAAGGAGTGATGGTGAACTCTGGCGAATTAGATGGAGTGCCAGCCGGGAAAGGTAAGGGGCAGAGTGTTGAAAGCGCGATCGCATTTCTCGAATCGAAACAGAAAGGGAAAGGTACATCGAACTATCGCTTAAGGGATTGGTTGATTTCGCGTCAAAGATACTGGGGCGCACCGATTCCCATTATTCACTGTCCGAACTGTGGAGCTGTTCCGGTTCCCGATTCTGATTTACCGGTTGCACTGCCTGAGAATGTTGAGTTTTCCGGCAAAGGGGGTTCGCCTTTAACTCAGTTAGAATCCTGGCTGAATGTTCCTTGTCCAAGCTGTGGAACGCCTGCAAAGCGGGAAACAGACACGATGGATACCTTTATTGATTCGTCATGGTACTTCTTGCGCTATCCCGATGCAAACAACGATCGAGCCGTATTCGATAAAGCAATTACTAATGATTGGATGCCTGTTGATCAATACGTCGGCGGGATTGAACATGCGATTTTGCATTTACTGTACTCGCGATTCTTTACTAAATTCTTGCGCGATCGAGGTTTACTAAACTTCGACGAACCCTTTGAGCGCTTGTTAACTCAAGGGATGGTTCAAGGCAGAACATACAAAAATCCAACCACCGGGAAGTATGTGATTCCTGCGGATGTGAAAGATCCGAACAACCCGATCGATCCAACAACCGGGGAAAAGCTAGAAGTTGTTTTCGAGAAAATGTCCAAATCGAAGTACAACGGCGTTGCTCCAGGTGATGTTGTGGATAGATATGGAGCAGATACAGCTCGCATGTTTATTTTGTTCAAAGCTCCACCTGAAAAGGATTTAGAGTGGGAGGATGCGGATGTCGAAGGACAATTCCGATTCTTAAATCGTGTCTGGCGCTTAGTTTCAGAATCGAATTTGAACAATCGACCTGCAACCGAATTGACCAAAGCCGAAAAAGATCTCCGTCGATCGATTCACATTGCGATCAAAGAAATCACCGAAGACTTACAAGGTGACTATCAATTCAACACAGCAGTTTCGGAATTGATGAAATTGAGCAATGCGCTGAGTGACTTCGCTCAAAAAGATTCGCCCGTCTATGCTGAAGGAATTGATACTTTGCTGCGATTGTTAGCGCCATTTGCACCTCATATTGCAGAAGAACTCTGGCATTCGATCGGACATTCTGATTCAATCCATACGCAATCTTTCCCGATCGTTGATCCGAGTGCGTTGATCGCCGATGAGAAAACGATCGTGATTCAAATCTTAGGCAAAACGCGCGGAACGATTGAAGCGGCAACTGCGATCGCAGACGACAGAACCGCGCTAGAGCAATTCGCACGAGAGTCTGAGATTGCAAAACGATATATTGAAGGTAAAGAGATCAAGAAAGTGATTGTTGTCCCTGGCAAGCTCGTGAACTTTGTGGTGGTGTAGAAGGAAGAACAGTCCAAAAGAATGCCAAAAAAGATTCGAGAACTAAAGAGTTTGTTGCTAAAGGCAGGCTTCACAGTTGAACGCGGAAAAGGAAGTCATACAAAATGGTCACATCCGCTTCTGTCTGGCAAATTGACGCTATCTGGAAAAGATGGCTCTGATGCTAAGTCTTATCAGGAAAAAGATGTCTATGAGGCGATTCTAAAGGTAGAGAACACACAAGATCACAAGGAGCCAGAGCGATGAAAGACCGATATAGCATTCTAATTCAATGGTCAGACGAAGATCAGTGTTATGTGGTGAGCTTACCTGAGTGGGGAGAGTATTGTCATACGCATGGCGCAACATATGAGGAAGCACTTCAAAATGCTCAGGAAGTGTTGGAATTGTTAGTTGAATCTGCGATCGCAGAAGGTGAACCTCTCCCAGAACCCCAGATTTTTGGACAAACCCTTCAAACAGCTTAGAAAAAATGACAGACTTGCAAAGCTATGATCCGAGTGGTGT
>JADEXW010000368.1 GCA_015206935.1 Pseudanabaenaceae cyanobacterium LEGE 13415
GTCATAGCCTGCTTTCATCATGCCTATAAAGGCTTGTGTATTGGGATCTAAGATTGCTTGCACTAAATCGATCGTGATTTTCTGAGTCGAATCATCAAACTGTGGAGTTCCAATCCATTGCCGCTGTTGTTTTCCTTGCTGCCACCAGAGTTCATCCCGTTGCACAAAATCACTGGTCGGCTTTGTAAAAGCAATGTTCAATCCGCGCTGATCTGTGACAAACAACTCAGCAAAGCTACCGATCGAGGATAAGTCTTGTAGATAGCCATCTAGGACTTCGTCTTGCTTTAGGCGTTTAGTTTGAGCAAATTTTGTTTCTAATTCTGCGATCGACCTTTTATCTAAGCTTGCCGATTGTTGATTCGCGTCTTGCACAACTTTCAAAACGGTCGGTTCAACTGCGATCGCTTTGAGTAAAGCTGTTTTTCGTTCAATCTCTTTGTATGTGAGTGCGGCAGTTAACCTAGACTGGTTTTTCAGACGCAATTCTGCCTGCATCATCATTCTTTGGTGGGCAACGGTTCCACTCCAAAAACCAGCGGTCGCTAAAGGCAATAAAACAATGGGCAGAAAAGTCAGTAATAGTTTTTGCTGAAGCGGTGTAGTCGAACGGTGTGTCATAGCAATTAGATGGGGCGATCGCAGTAAAGCCTTAAGCAGCTAATAGATTCCCATCCAGAATTCCCAGAATTTCGTTTTGTAATCAGGTTTCTTTATCGCATTTATTTTCTGTCTGTATTAATTCCATTCCTCAGCTTCTTCTCGTTCAATTTGCGCGATCGTGTTCTTCACGATGTTCCAATCTACGTACATTTCATTCCGAATTAATTGTCCTTGCTGTAACTGTAAAACTCTCGCTGCAAACTGTTCTGCCCATTCAAACTGATGCGTCACAACTAAAACAGTGGAATCAATTTGCGCCAAAATACTCAGTAATGTTCCGCTTCGATTTGCATCTAAATTTGCGATCGGTTCATCGAGCAACAACACCGCAGGCTGACAGAGTAACGATCGTGCGATCGCGATCCATTGTCTTTCTCCAGTGGAAAGCTCTAGTTCAGATCGATCGAGCCATTCTCGCGGAATGTTCATACGTTCAATCACATCATTGATTCGCTGATCCGTATCTTTCCAATTCCTCAGTTTTAGTGGATAGCTCAAAGCTTCTCTGACAGTCATTCCAAGCAATTTTGGTTCTTGAGCCACAAAGAGAATTTGCTGTCTGAGTTGTAGAACGGGAATCTCTGAATAGGGTTTATCTTCAAATTGGATTGTTCCTGCACTCGGTTCTAACAATCGATTGAATAGCTTGAGCAATGTTGTTTTACCAGAACCGGAAGCACCGACGATCGCGATTCGATCGCCTTTTTGGACTTCAAATGAAACATTGCGTAGGACTTCGTAGCCTGCAATTGAAGTTCCTTTTCTTGTGACTCTGCCTGTTGTAAAACTGACTTGATTAAATCGAATTAGCATCAGATTTTTCCCAATTCGATCGCGGTCGAAACCGTCCAAGCATCAATCAACAATAAAAAAACCGTGAATCCCAACAAAATCAAATACATCCAAGGCTGTGACAACGGTTTCACATCAGTCGTATCAATGCCCGTTTGTTTCTGAACCCGATCGACAAATCGCGCAAATCCCACCATCCGCATCGGCAATAGATAACCTTCCCCGGACTGACTGAGAAAATAGTAAACTAATCCACCCTGCCCAGTCGATCGAGGTTTCAATGCTTTCACTTCAGACCACGGAAGCTGCCAACCTTTACGAAATGGAACCCAAACCGGATACGTCACTTGAATTCCTTCATCATCCACGATCACGCGCTCACTCAATGCGCCGAACAAAATCACAAAGCCGATCGCAATTCCAATCCAAAGCCACGAACTTGGAACCGGAGCATCAGTCGCTTCTGCCAAAAAGGGAAGCGGAGTCGTTAATGCAACATACAAACTGAGCAACGTAATCCGAATCAACGGCGAAATCCGAAACGTATCCCTCATCTGACCCACTCCTCAATCCAACTCAAAATTTTACGATTCACGATTTCGGGCTGTTCATCGTGTGGACAATGCCCCGCATTCTCGATTTCTACTAATTCCAATTTCGGATTCAGTTTGACACAAGATTCAGCCAAACTCGGCGGAACAAACTTATCCTGCTTGCCCCAAAACAACAGCATCGGAAGCCTCATAGCAGGCAAAATTGATCGCGCTCTGTACTCCGTCATTTTTGGAGTTGTCACCATCGATCGTAGTGCCTTCACCGCTCCTCGATCGCGTGCCGGAACCGACAAAATTTCGACCAGTTCATCACTAATACTGTCCGAATTCGTATATGCCTGCCGCGCCCACAATCGAATCAGGCTCGAACTTCTCAGCACTCGAAAGAACGGATTAAAAATGAGCGGAAACGTGAAAATGCTCTTCCCCACAGCCGCGATCGGGCGAAATAGCTTCACCGCTGTTCCCGTCCATTCAGGCGTATCCAACACCGAAGAATCCGGCAAATTCAGCATCACCACGCCTTTTACCATTTCGGGATACGCCTTTGCCGCTGCCAAACAAACCATCGAGCCGATCGAGTTCCCAATCAAAACCACAGGCTCTCGAATGAACGTCAGCCAAAAATCGTGAACCTGCTCAATCCACAGCACCACGTTATACGGTGCGATCGCTTTTTCCGATGCCCCAAATCCCAACAAATCCAGCGCATACACGGTATGATGCTGGCTCAGGGCTGAAACATTATGTCGCCAGTGACCGATCGAAGCTCCGAACCCGTGAATCAACATCAAGGGCGGATCACTCTCGGATTTCTGCGATCGTAGATACGTATATCGCGTCTGCCATCCGCGCCACATCCAATCGCGCTGACTGCCAATTCTTTGCCGCCAAGGTAAAGCGTCTACCACAATTCCACCGATATCACTCTGTTTACCTATTTTAATCGGTGATCCGAATCCCCAAATCTCGATCGCTGCTTTAGAATTTACGTAACAAAGTAGAGAGAAATTTCGCCAAACTGAGTAGAATGGCGAATACAGACGAATTGACAATGATTCAGTCTCCTTCATTGTCATCACTTATCCATTTACAACACAGGTGCTTGTGATAGAGAAAAGAACCAATCGAGATATGCCCGTGATTAACGAACGGATTCGTTTTCCGAAAGTTCGTGTCATCGATGCTGACGGCTCTCAGCTAGGGATTATGACCTCGCGAGAAGCGCAAACGATGGCGGACGAAAAGGAACTCGATCTTGTTCTCGTGAGCGACAAGGCTGATCCCCCAGTCGTCAAGATTATCGACTACGGTAAGCACAAATTCGAGCAGGAAAAGAAAGCCAAAGAAGCGAAGAAAAAGCAGCATACCGTGGACGTGAAGGAAGTCAAGATGCGCTACAAGATTGAGGAACACGACTATAACGTGCGAATCAGTCAAGCCGAACGCTTCCTCAAGGCGGGAGATAAAGTCAAAGCAACGATCATGTTCCGAGGACGAGAGATTCAGCATAGTGATCTTGCGGAAACCCTGCTGAAACGGATGGCAACGGATCTCCAAGAAATTGCCGAAGTGCAACAAGCGCCGAAGAAAGAAGGACGCAATATGATGATGCTGTTGGCTCCGAGGAAGTAAGCCACAATCGCATTCATGAACGAAAGGACAGTGGGATTAAGTCTCGCTGTCCTTTTTGCTTGTTTTGGCAATGGGACTCTTGGGCATCTTAGGAAGGATTCCTCGATCGACTTCTTGTACAAGCTCCCGGCGAATTCATTCGGTAGGCATCTGCGATTTGTACAGCAAGTTTCGGAATCATGTGCATCGATTCAACTCAGAACAAGCCCTCCTCATGGTTCCGACAAATCAAGCTCCCGACAAATCCGGAGAACACCCCTTTCTCCGCTGGATCAATCTCCGATCTGGTGAAGGCGATCGTACATTTTGGATGTTTGCCTTCTATACGTTCACTTCGACGGGGCTGATCTGGCTCGAAGCCTGCTCAGTTGAGATGTTTCTCTCTCAATTCGGTGCCGCAAATCTGCCGCTAATTTACATTGTGAGTGCGGCGATTAAGATTGGGCTGAGTTGGCTCTATTCGGAACTTCAGAGAGTTTTGCCGCTGAGAGTGGTGATTGTTGCGATCGCAATTCTTCTCGCATCTCCGCTTCCCTTTTTCTCGCTCGGTTTATCCGGAGCATTCGGAGACCATTTCGGACAATTCTATGTTCTGCAAGTGGTTGTCTTCTCGATGCAGCTTTGGCTCGAAGCTAGTCATGTTCTGAATGATTTGAATGCGTCGATCACCGCAAATCAGCTTTTCAACATTCGAGAAATTAAGCGTACCTATCCGCTGATTAGTAGCGGGATTCTGGTGGCGGATGTTGCGGGTGGATTTTCGCTTCCTTTTGTGTTGGGACTGTTCCCGCGTGAGGTTGCAGTCTCTCAGGTGCTATTGATTGCTTTCGGGTTCATGCTCTCTGGGGCAGTGATTCTGGGGGGACTGAGCCAGATGCACAAGCAGTCTTTTCCAGAAGTACTGCGACGACGTAGAGAAAGTACAACTGCTGAAAATTCTGCAACTCGACTTCAGGGACAGATGCAGCGATATATGTTCCTGTTGCAGATTTTCTTTGCGTTGGCGCAAGTGTTTCTCTTGCTGATTGAGTTCCAGTTTCTGACTCAGCTTGGACAACATTCTGAAATCACAGCCGGATTCGGACAAGGTGATATTGCGGGATTCCTGGGTGTGTTCAATGGCGCGATGGGTGTCTGTGAATTGATCATGCAGTGGTCATTTTCTAGTCGTGTTCTCGATCGAATGGGCGTGTTCCGATCGCTGATGTTGATGCCGCTCATTATCATTGCTTTTACAGGATTCTCGATCGCTGGAGTTTCTCCGATTTTCGTAAGTATCCTCGTGATGCGATTCCTTTACGAATTGCTGCACTACACTTTGCTCACAGGCAGTGTTCCATTCTTGTTCTATTCTGTTCCAGACTATCTACGAAATCGAGAGCAAGCAAGAGTTCGAGGGATTGCAGAACCGATTTCGACTGCACTCACGGGTTTGATGCTTCTGGGATTGGTGAAACTCAGCTTGAATGGAATGGGAGTTGTTGAGCAAAATCTTAGTTTCGGAATCATGATCGTGTTTGCGATCGGCTGGTTAGTGACGATCGTATTTCTCAAAAAAGAGTATCTCAATCTCTTAGTTCTGAATGCGGGACGAGGGCAACTGAGTACTTCAGATGTGGATATGAAAGCGTTGCGGCAAAGAACGATCGAGACTTTGGAAAAGCCTGGAGCTGATGAAGATAAACGTGCCTGCATTGAATTTCTCAGTGAGATTGATGGTAGAAATGCAGGTGAAGTTCTTGCACCATTGCTTTCTAAACTCACTCCCGAATTGCAGCACAAAAGCATTGAAGTGATGCTGAATCATCCGAATTCTGCTTTTCTCAATCCAGTAAAAGCGCTATGTTCTCAGCGTCCTGCTCCTGAAGTGATGGCAGTTGCTTTGAGATACATTTGGCTTACAGAAGAAACCGCTTCTATCAAAGAACTACGACACTATCTCAAGCCAAATCATCCCTC
>JADEXW010000369.1 GCA_015206935.1 Pseudanabaenaceae cyanobacterium LEGE 13415
GGGTAAATTTTATAGAGGGTTGGGCTGCGTTGTAGTCGGCTTGTGCCCCCTCAAAGTCCCCCAAGTTTGGGGGACTTTGAGGAAGAACAATTTCTGGCATTCCAGAGCGCTTTCTATCTTCAAAGTCCCCCAGAATGGGGGATTTAGGGGGCAAGCCACGAAAAAGCAATCACTAAACAATTGATCGGAACTCCATCAAATTTGTTCGATCGATGCCTGCAATCCTTGATTCATCAAAACCTGTAATAATTCATCGGCTTCGGTACGATCGCGAAACGCTCCCGCCTGCATCACGCCGCGCCCCCGCAACGAAAACGCATCCGGAACCACCGATCGAACTTGGGACTGTGCCAAATCCGAATCGGCTCTTACAACCACGCGAAATCGGAATCCTAAACTCGCAGCTTGACTCACCGCAGACGAGCCACCCCGCCAAATCCGAACCGATGTTCCTTGAGTATTGCCGATCGGGGGTGTCGCACGCGGCACAGGCAAAATTCCCGAAGGTGTAACCCGTCGAGGAGCAGCGGCTTGAGGAACCTGAACCGGAATCGTTGAAATTGCGTTGATTTGTAAGGTCGGACGAGATTGAGCGATCGGGAGCGGCGCACTCGATCGGGGTTGGACAATTGGCAGCGGCGCACTCGGTCGGGATTGAGCAACGGGTAAAGGCGCTCTCTCATCGAGTGGAATAATCGGAGACGGTGCATTTGGGCGAGGAAAGGCGGGTCTTGCCATGCGTCGAGTCTGAACCGGAATCGAAGGAGCGATCGGAGCAGGAACGGGAATTTCAACTGCACCGGGAGTTAGAGCCGTTGGACGAGGCAGAGGACGAGCGATTCGAGAACCGGGATTGAGCGCAACTGGGGTGAATCTTGTCGTCACCGTTGAAGAAGCGACATTCGTTGAAGGGATTGGAGTAGAAGCAACTCCAGACAGATCTAAGCGCCCGATCGTTCTTGCTGAAAGTTGATTGCCAAACGCTGGCAGAATTTGCGAACTTCTTTGAGCGTTGATATCGAATTGGCGATTGTTCAGAAAAGTATTGTTTCCTGGGTCGGTCGAAGTTCCCAAATCAGGACGGGATTGAGCGATCGACACAATGCCATCTCGATCGTTTTCGTCGATCACGTTATTCCGTAGAATCGGTTGAGCGTTTCCCTGAATCACAATTCCGTCTTTGTTCTGCGTGATTCGGTTGCCGATGAGTCTTGGAGCCGCACTTTGAGCGATATTCACCCCAAAACCCGTTCGTTCAAAAATGTTTTCTTGAAGTTCAGGGCGAGACGTGCCAAAAATCGTGATACCGTTTGCGCCGTTTTGGTAGAAGTAATTATTTCTCAGAATCGGAGCGCTATTTCCCACGATCGAGACTCCATCGTGACCGCTTGCCGTAAAGGTATTCGCCACAATGAGCGGACTGGTTGATTCTGTCCAAAGTCCATATCCTTGAGGATTCGGATTTGTTACCGTGACTCCGGTAAGGGTTGCATTATTCGCGCCCAAAATCGTTACATTTTGCCGCGCGAAGGTTCGACTTAAGAACGCATCACCGCCTCGAATAATCACATTCTGTCCGCGATCGCGCGGATCACCTTGAACTGTCACCGTTGGCTTCAGTTGAATCGGAAACACCTCTCCGCTTTCGACACTATACGTTCCGGGAGCCAGTACGATCGTAGAATTTGGTAGCGCTCGATCGAGGGCAACCGTCAGCGTTCGTAGGGGTGCTTGAGCTTGACCAGAGGCATTATCGTTGCCGATCGCCGGATTGACGTAAATGATCGAACTCGCGGACAGAATCACCTGATTAGGAATCGGATTTGCGACGACTGGAACCGGAGCCAGTCCAATCAGTCCCGATACACTAAATACAGCGAATACGGAGGAATAGAAACGGCAGTTGTTCACGATTTGTTCTCCTACACACGGCTTGTATGGATCACATGACGGGATGTAACGGAGTTCAGTCTACACCCTGAATCACATTCGACCTCTGTAAAATCACTGGAACCCTCAATCCGAGAGAGTTCTCGCGTAATTTACGAGAGTGAACTTATTTTCTCTGTAACACCACGGAGATCAAGCAACTTCACAAAACTTTACAAAAGTAAGACGATTCACGCCCCTGATACGATAAACAATCAAACAGGACTGAACTCATGGGCAATTTCCAATCCTTTATGCAGCCAGCACTGTACCGGATTTTAGATGCCAACCTCGATCGCGCTCGTGAAGGCTTGCGCGTGATCGAAGAATGGTGTCGTTTCGGCTTAGAAGATGTTGCATTCACAGAACAGTGCAAACACTGGCGACAAGAACTCGCTCAGTGGCATCGCGCAGAACTGCGATCGGCTCGGAATACGCCCGGCGATCCGGGAACCGAGTTAACTCATCCTCAAGAAGCCGTTCGCAGCAGCATCGAGCAAGTTTTACAAGCAAATTTTGCCCGTGTAGAAGAAGCGCTACGAGTGCTGGAAGAATACGGGAAAGTCTATCGATCGGAAATGGCGATCGCAGTGAAACAAATGCGCTACGAGGTGTACACCTTGGAAAGTCGCTTGCTTTCGATTCAGCGTCGTCAGTTACTCGAATCGGCAAGACTTTATCTTGTAACCTCCCCCTCTGATGATTTATTGAAGACTGTAGAAGCGGCACTTCAAGGCGGATTAACGCTGGTGCAATACCGCGATAAAGAAGCGGATGATCTAGTCCGATTGCGGAATGCAGAGAAATTGCGCCAACTGTGTCGCGACTATGATGCGCTGTTTATCGTCAACGATCGAGTTGATTTAGCGTTAGCGGTCGATGCGGATGGAGTGCATCTCGGACAGGATGATATGCCGCTGGAATGGGCGCGTCGCATGTTGGGTGAGCATAAGATCATTGGTCGATCGACCCATAGCCCAGAGCAATTAGAAAGCGCGATCGCAGAAGGAGCCGATTATGTTGGCGTTGGGCCTGTCTATGAAACGCCCACGAAAGCAGGTAGACCTGCGGCGGGATTAGAATATGTGCGTCATGCCGCTGCGAATTGTTCGATTCCCTGGTATGCGATCGGGGGAATCGATACGCAAAATATTCATGAAGTGCTGGGTGCTGGAGCGGAACGAGTGTCGATCGTTCGGGCGATCATGCAATCTGATCAGCCCACGTTTGCCACTCAATTCTTCGTGGCGCAGTTGGATCAGAAGCAGCGATTTCAAGCCCATTCTGTGGCTGATCCGTGGGAGGAATAATGATTACATTAGAAGTGAACGGTGAAACTCGAACTTGTGCATCGACCTTAACGCTACCGAAATTTCTTGAATCGTTGGGGATGAATCCGCGATTGGTCGCAGTCGAGTACAACGGCGAAATTTTGCATCGGCAATTTTGGGACGAAACCGAAATCAAAAATGGCGATCGACTAGAGATTGTCACGATCGTCGGTGGCGGCTAGATCGAGTACGGAAATCTCCCCCAAAACCTATCGCTTAAGACGTTTGCAACCCTTGGTGAACGCGATAGAGTAGATCTTGTTAGCTTAAAACTCTGTAACAAGGAGTTCACAAAAGCCGGACGGGTCAAATACTCCGTCTGGATAAGCGATAGGGATAGACTCATGAAGATTTCAAAACTATTTAAAACCTTGATCCGTCCGGTCATCGCGATCGCTCTCGTCCTCACACTCGCTTTCAGTCATGCTGATGGCGCACTGGCTGCAAGTGGTGGACGCATCGGTGGCGGATCATTCCGGGCACCTGCTCGATCGTATTCCCCTCCTAGTCGCACGTATGCCCCACCTGGAGGCGGTTACTATCCCGGCGGTGGCGGGTTCTTCCCCTTCGTCTACTTCCCATTCTTTGGAGTGGGCGGCGGATTTGGCAGCCTATTTTCACTGCTGATTTTGATCTCGATCGCTGGCTTTTTAGTCAACAGCTTCCGACGCTCTGGCGACAATGATGAACTGGGTTACAGTACTCCGACCGTTTCGGTGGCGAAAGTACAAGTCGGATTGTTGGCACAAGCACGAGAACTGAAAGACGACCTCGATCGGATTGGTCAACGGGCGGATACTGAAACCTCTGAGGGCTTGGCTCAAGTGCTGCAAGAAGTGTCGCTGGCACTGTTACGCAATCCTCAGTATTGGGTGTACGGTAACGCAGAATCGCATCAGGCGCGATTGGAAGCCGCAGGTGCAGAATTCAATCGGTTGGCACTGTCTGAGCGCAGCAAGTTCAATGCAGAAACTTTCTCGAATGTGAATAATCAATTGAAGCAGGCTTCGTCGAGTGCATTGACGGTAGCAGAGAAAGGCGGTGCATTGGTCGAAAGTCAGGGCGAATATATCGTTGTCACCGTTCTGGTGGGCACTCAAGGTAGATTGCAGCTTCCGGCAATTAATAGCGCTGAAGATCTGCGTCGATCGTTGAGCCAGTTGGGAAGTGTTTCGAGTGATCAGCTTTTGGCGCTTGAAGTGTTATGGACTCCGCAAGCGGAAGGGGATGTTCTGACTCGCGATGATATGGTCGCTGAGTATCCAAATCTGAAGATGGTTTAGTGAACAAAGGGCGGGTGAAAATCCCGCCTCTTTTTTTTGGGAAGAAATTCAACGATCGACGATCCGAAATGTAAACAAATATATAGAATTACAGACATAGTAATCGCCAGATTACGGAGACCTTCATAAACATCGCGGTCGCCGGAAATCAGTCGGATAATAAAAGAACGTCTAGACGACCGATCCGCCGCACATTGATGTGCGATACATTAGTTCGCTTCAATCCATCCGCCTGCTGCCCCGGACATGACTAGCTTCCAGAACCTGCGTCAAACTTCTTCATGGGCTGTGTTTAACCAAGTTGGAAGCTTGCTTCATCAACTGGCTAGCCCGAATACGATCGTTTACACAGAAGCCGAATTTCCTCAATTTTCTGGGCGCTTTGTGCTAGTTGCTTCCCCAGAGTTTAATGCGCTGCTGATTGGCAATTTGATCGACCCCGAACAGTGCAGTTTAGAACTTACCTTCGTTCCAGGAGCGATCGCAGATTTTCTCCAAACTCTGAATCTCATGGTTCCTTTTGCCTTGCAAGAAAATAAGAGCGATCGACAAAGTGAATTCACGCTGAAATTGATTGAAGTATTGTCGCAATCCCCGATCGAATTTGCTCATCAAGTTGAGCAAGAACGGCTTTTAAATCAAGTTACAACTCTGATTCGACATAGTTTGAATCTGCCTATGATTCTCGAAACAGCGGTGCATCAAGTTCGAGATTTTTTGAACGCCGATCGCTTAATCATTTATCAATTCAATTTTCCCGCTCCGTCTTGCGCGATCGATAGCGAAATGCGTCCGATTACCGAAGCAACTCATAACTTAGACGGAATTACCTATGAATCTCGGAGTAGCGATCGAATTCCATCGATTCTCAATCGGATGAGCGAATATAGTGCTGCAAGTTTGAAACGATTACAAAAGAGACAGCACGAATCGATTACTTGGGGAACGAATGGGCGGAACGCTGAACCTTCAACGGTAGCAGCATTATTAAAGCAATCTCCAAATGATATTCAAACTGAATTAGTCACTCCGATCGTTGTACAAGAAGAACTCTGGGG
>JADEXW010000370.1 GCA_015206935.1 Pseudanabaenaceae cyanobacterium LEGE 13415
CCCTTTTTGGTATGCCTGCGGAAAAAGGACGCTGGCTCTTTGTTCCGCTAGGCATCATCGCTTTGCTTTGTCTTGGAACGGTTTACTCATGGAGTATTTTCCGCAAACCGTTGGAATCACTTTTGAAGATTAACGCCACTGAGAGTTTGTTACCCTTTACCATTCTGCTGGTGGTTTTTGCAATATTAATGCCGATCGCCGGATTTTTGATTGAACGCTACGGGGTTCGATTAGTTACTGCTGTCGGAGGCATTATTACCGGATTGGGCTATGTCCTCTCTGGATTAGATGCGAGTGCGTTTACGCTGGTGCTGACCTATGGCATCATTACAGGGGCTGGAATTGGCATTGTTTACGGTGTGCCGCTGGCAGTCTCCGCAAAATGGTTTCCGGATAAAAAAGGAATTGCACTTGGGACAACGGTGATCGGATTTGGACTGTCGCCGCTGATTACTGCACCGATCGCAAAAACTCTAATCGAAACTTATGGTGTTCGCCAGTCTTTCATCATTTTGGGAACAGTTTTTGCTGTCATCATTGTCCTGGTTGCATTGACCTTGAAAATGCCACCCGCAGGCTGGACTCCGAGCGGTTGGACTCCGAGTGCAAAAACGATGGCAACCCAGGGTACAAAGATGCTGGGAACTCAAGCATTTAACGGCTTGTGGATTTGCTACACAATCGGAACTTTTGTGGGACTTGCTGCGATCGGGATTTCCAGCCCAGTCGCCCAAGAAATCATCAAGCTCGATCGAGGAACTGCGGCAGCAACGGTTTCTTTGTTTGCAATCTTTAATGGCTTGGGTCGTCCGTTGTTCGGTTGGCTCTCCGATCGCTTTTCTCCAAAACAAGCTGCAATCGTGTCTTATGTGCTGATTCTGATTGCTTCGATTCTGATGATCAATGCCCAAGCTGGACAGGTTACAACCTATCTAATTGCATTCTGTTTATTCTGGCTGTGTCTGGGAGGATGGCTTGCGATCGCGCCCACTGCTACGGCGACATTGTTCGATGCTGGTAACTACGCCAAGAACTATGGCATCGTGTTTACGGCTTATGGCGTTGGAGCGGTATTAGGAACGGTCTTGGCAGGTCGAATTAAAGATACATTCGGGAGCTATACCCTGTTCTTTTATCCGACGGCAATTTTAGCGATCGTAGGGATCATTGTTGCGACCTTTATGCTGAAGCGTCCGCGTGCAGCAACGGTAACGGAACAGGATCGGTCGGTTGCTTAATTGCTAATCAATCTGTCGATCCGACAGATGCTTCGCCCCCTAAATCCCCCATTCTGGGGGACTTTGAGGTAGAGAAATCCCTAGAATTCCAAGGCGCTTTCCACCTTCAAAGTCCCCCAAACTTGGGGGATTTAGGGGGCTTTAGCCGCTCCAAACGCAGCAAAAACGATCGATATCTCAAATCGTAAGAACCTATACGATCGCGAATTGTGGACATTCCACCCCGTACATTTTCCGCCCCACGGCTTCCGCCACAGGCTTAATACTGCGAACTAACTGCGTCATTGCCTCGATCGATAACGCTTGCTGTGCATCCGAGACAGATTGATCCGGATCGGGATGACTTTCAATAATCAATCCGTCTGCACCACATGCGATCGCGGCTCTCGACAAATCGGCAATCAATTCACGTCGTCCCGCTGCATGACTCGGATCAACAATCACAGGCAAGTGAGTCAACTGTTTCAGAGCCGCCACTGCGCCCAAATCAAGTACATTACGGGTGTAAGTATCGAAGCTGCGGATACCACGCTCACAGAGAACAATATTTGGATTTCCGTGGCTCATAATGTACTCGGCTGCCATGATGAATTCTTCGATCGTCGCTGCTAGTCCCCGCTTCAATAAAATCGGCTTTCCAGCCTGTCCCAATGCCTTGAGCAAATCGAAGTTCTGCATATTGCGGCTTCCAACTTGTAGCATATCTGCATACGCTGAAATTTCTTCAATCTGCGAAATTGCCATTACCTCAGTCACAACAGGCAAATCATACTGCTCGCTCACCGTTGCGAGAATTTCCAATCCTTCCAATCCTGCGCCCTGAAAAGCGTAAGGGGAGGTGCGCGGCTTGTACACACCTCCCCTTAATGCTTGAATCGGAGCCGATTTGAGTTCACGAGCAACAGTCTCCATCTGAGTCAAACTCTCCACGGCACAAGGGCCGCCGATAATCACGATCTCCTGACCGCCGATCGATATTTCTTTAGACAGCGACACGATCGATTGATGGGCGGAATTGGCTTTGCGAACTAACTTTGCATCTTTCATGGTGAAACTCCTGTGATAGGGATGAACTTCAAACAAAAAACCCGGAGCCTTTTTAGGGTTCCGGGCTGGTCAATCGCACATGCAACAAACTCACCCAGAACGTCTTGGGGTAAAAAAGTAAAAACCGTAAAACCAGGAAGTCAGGTGAGTCATCGCTTTGAAGTAAATTTAGGACATTAAAAAACCGCAGATGTTACTCTGCGGCTCACCGGACGGACACATGAGGATCTACCTCGCCGGGTGAGCCGCCGATCGCCAAAAAAAGTAAAAGTAGGAAACGCTATAGAGCATTTGCTAGAGTGGCAATAAAGTTCAATGCTTTGAACCGTAACAGAGGAATTGGAAAAAAGTCAAGTCCCCGATCGGGTAATTTATCTTATTCAACAATCGAATCTATAACGCTTTCTTTATAAATTTCTTCCACTCGATAGATGCGCAGTCATAAAACTATGAATTTTGATAGATGAAAAACTTCTATACTTATTCCTAAATCATCAAAATCAAGACTTTACGCAAACATAAAGCAATCGCACTTAGCATAGATTCAGTGCAACCATTCTGTTTTCGGAACCCTCTAACCGCCTGAACTTTGGGAAATGCAAGTGACTGACTCCGATCAAACGGCTCGACTCGTTACAACTAAGACCGCATTCAGGACTTCTGAGATAGGAATCGTGCTGCAATTAGCAGACAGCACGATCGCAGCCTGTAATTCTGTTGCTCAAGACTTACTCGGAATGACGATCGAACAATTGCAAGATGCGTCTTCCACAAATCGACCTTGGCAAACGATTCACCCAGATGGCACTGATTTTCCAGGCGAAACGCATCCTGCAATGGTCGCACTCCAGACTGGACAACCTTGCTGTGATGTAGTCATGGGTTTTTATCAACCCAATGGCAATTTAGTCTGGCTCAACATCAATGCCTATCCCTTATTTCACCGCGAAGGTAGCGCTCCATACGCCATAACTGTCAGCTTCACTCAAGTCACTGAAGAAAGCCTCGATCGACAAACGCCGAATGCTTCTTTGTACTTAGATTTGATCCAAGAAGCAACCCAATCTGGCATTTGGGATTGGGATTTTGAGACGAATACAGCTTACATTTCGCGGCAGTACTGCGTAATTATGGGCTTTGATCTCGATCGACGCGCAGCGACCTACGAAGAATGGCTAGCTTGTATTCATCCCGACGATCGAACTGCTGCTAGTGAGCAAGTTTCTAAAGCCATTCAACAGGGTAAAGATTATGCTTCTCAATATCGCGTTCTGCATCCTAACGGCACTCGATGGATTGATTCACGCGGAAAAGTGTACTTCGATCGAGATCATCAACCCATCCGAATGCTCGGAAACGTGCAAGACATCACGGCATACAAAGAAGCAGAACTCGCACTGCGACAGAGTGAAGCGTTCAAAGACCGATTGTTAGAGAGTAGTCCTGACTGCATTAAAGTACTAGATCTAGAAGGGCGATTGCTCTATATGAATGCGGGCGGTCTTTGCAGAATGGAAATCGACGACTTTACACCCTTTTGCAACACTGAATGGATCAGTTTCTGGCAAGGGGCAGATCGACAGCAAGCAGAACAAGCATTTGCGATCGCGCTTCAGGGTCAAGTAAGCAGTTTTTCTGGCTACTGTCCGACTGCAAAAGGAACCCCAAAATGGTGGGAAGTGATTGTCAGTCCAATTGTTGATGCAACTGGACAAGTGGAACAAGTGCTATCAATTTCGCGAGATGTCACCGATCGTAAGCAAATTGAAGCAGAACGCCAACGCGCCCAAATCCGTCTAAAAGACCGCCAGGAGCGACTTGAAGCTGCCTTGTTTGCCGCAGGAACTGGAACATTCCGCTGGGATATTCGCACCAATGAATTGGATTGGGATGAAAACCTCGATCGATTGTTTGGCTTGCCACCCGGACAAACAGCACGAAGCTTAGAAGCGTTTATTGCACTGGTGCATCCAGACGATCGACAAAGTGTGATTGATGGTTGTACTCGCTGTGCAAACGAAGGTGCAGACTTTGATTTAGATTTCCGAGTGATCTACCCCGATGGTAGTATTCACTGGTTGTCTGACAAAGGAAAACCGTTCTTTGATGCAAGTGGTAAACCAGTTTACATGATGGGTGCTTGTGTTGATATTACCGATCGCGAATCTCTGTTGCAGCAGGAACAAGCCGCACGAGAGGCATCTGAGCGAGCGAACCAGGTTAAAGATGAATTCTTAGCGGTGCTATCTCACGAATTGCGCTCTCCACTGAATCCAATTCTAGGATGGTCGAAGATCCTCAAATCGAGACGGCTCGATCCGACAAAGATGCAAGAAGCAATCTCAATTATTGAGCGCAATGCTCAACTTCAGGCACAGTTAATCGAAGATTTGCTCGACATTTCCCGAATTCTTCGCGGGAAGCTCACCTTAAACTCTAAACCCGTTGATCTGGTGAATGTCATATCTTCTGCTCAAGAAACCGTTCGACTCGCAGCAGAAGCGAAAAAAATCGCGATCGTCACCGAATTTGAATCCCGTGGAATGCAGGTGTTAGGCGATGCAGGACGATTACAGCAAGTCATCTGGAACTTACTCTCGAATGCAGTAAAGTTCACTCCGGAAGGTGGTCATATTACAGTTCGACTGGTGCAAGTTGCAAGCCAAGCTCAAATTCAAGTGATAGATACGGGGAAAGGCATTGAACTGGACTTTCTACCTTATGTGTTTGAGCGATTTCGCCAAGCTGATTCCTCGACCACTCGTCAGTTTGGCGGACTCGGATTAGGACTTGCGATCGTGCGTCAACTCGTCGAATTGCATGGCGGAACTGTTCAGGTAGAAAGCGCTGGAGAAGGACAGGGTGCAACTTTCATAGTTCATCTTCCTTTGATATCAGAACCGAGAAATCAGCAAGTTCAGTCGCCTGATTTACTGTCAGACCGTGATGCAAATTGCTTGCTTAATGGCTACCGAATTTTAGTTGTTGATGCTGAGATGGATTCTCGTGAATTTGTCGCATTTGTGCTGGAGCAGGAAGGTGCGATCGTCACTCAAGTGGCTTCAGCATCAGAAGCCTTGTTAGTCTTATCGCGACTGCGGTTTGATGCAATGGTCAGTGATATTGGAATGCCTGAGATGAATGGCTATTCGTTGATTCAACAAGTGAGAACCAGATCACTGGAGCAAGGGGGACAAATTCCAGCATTAGCATTAACAGCTTATGCCAGCGAACTGGATGCAAAACAAGCATTACAGGCTGGATTTAGACAGCACTTAGCAAAACCGATCGATCCGAGTGAGCTAACCTTACAAG
>JADEXW010000052.1 GCA_015206935.1 Pseudanabaenaceae cyanobacterium LEGE 13415
AAAATCGTTGAAATCGCTTACCCCTATGTAGCACGTCGCTTGCTCACTGGAGAATCTCCTCGGTTACGTCGTCGCTTAATCGATGTCTTGTTCAAAGATGGCAAATTCAAGTGGCAGCGCTTAGAGAACATGATTAGAATCGCGCGATCCGATTCTAATTTCGATATTCTTCCAACCGCTCAACTGGGCTTACAGTACTTACTCTCGGATGAAGGTCAGTTTCTTCGTCGTCAATTATTAATTGCACTCACCGAAGACGATCGCTTACACACCGAAGAAGTCCAACGACTGTGGCAATTGGTCAAAGACGATATCAAACCTGCCCGATTAGTAACCGCTGCGCTTGGCGCAATCACGGAACTTTCTCCCGCCGCTGCCTTAATCCCAACGGTTTCTTCTTTGACGGGGATCAAGCTAGAACGGTAGGATATGGGGACAAAAGCATTCCTTAATCTCCATCACCCATCGTGCAATACTTTTTTCCTCAACCTCCGTATTTGCTGCTGATTGCTGGACTGTTGGCGAGTATTGCCTCCGGTTTAGCCTTTGAAGCGGTCTTAAAACAATCTGTAAAAGACTGGAACGAGAATAAATCGACTCGCAGCCTTGCCAATATGCGTGGACTTTCGCTCTTTACTCCGTTTCTCGGAATGGCAGGTGGCGCATTTTTCTTCCTTGGTGCAGGGGTCGAAATCTTTGGATTGCCAACCCAATTCGCCTATGGTGTCGCATTGCCATTAACGATCGGGACTGCTTGGCTCGTCTGGTGGCAGTTGGGTAAAATTCTGACGCAAATCGAACAAGGCGGTTCAGCCGCGCTCGACCTCGATTCTTGGGGCTAATTTCTAAACCTTATTTATCGCCCTGTTGGTTCATTGGAGCTAGCAGGGTTTTAGTTTAATCAGAATTATAAAGTTTTGTTGCGCTACTTATTTCTTGCTCATCGTAAATCTATCCCAGGATATACTCGTACAAACTTTTGTTGTAACGACACATTGCTGAATCTTTGGGAGCAGAATTAACCCGTGCAAGACTCCATTAAGTTAGATCTCGAACAAGAATTGAATCGTCTCGCCTGTGCCCTTGCGACCCGGAATGCTGAAATCGGCAAAGCCGTTATTGCGAATCTGAGAAGCCGCCTCACGCTTCGAGAAGTTGCAGGAATGGTGATTATTAGCTTAGAGCGGTTAGTTTGGACAGATCAACTCGCCTTTTGTTGGGCGATCGAGCAAGTGATTCCAGGCTACGTTATGCGAGAAATTCGCCGAATCACCTCTGTTACGATCTATCGTCGTCTGATTACCCAAGGCTACGAACCCGGACAGGATTTCAGCATGGATGGCAAAGGACAAGTCCTTCTCAACGAGCAAGCCAAAACCTCAATCTTTGCAGGCTGATATTGAATGCGATCGCGGTTCAAAACAATAAAGTCCACCGAATGAACTGACAAAGTTGCAGTCCCTTGGGTGGACTTTCTGCTATTGCCCAAAAGTTCTGATTCCAGCAACCTCCTTTAGCAGGGTTCCACTGACATCAATCGAAGCTGTCATTGCTGAGGAAGCAAAATTACCGCTGTAAAATAAGCCGAGTCTGACCCTTCAGATCTCGAAGAACACCCAGACGACGCGCTGCTTCAGCTGCATTAATCATCCCATTGAACAATCGAAAATGTGTTCAGATTCCTCTCCTATTTGTTGCACGATCGAAGGCGATTATCGCTGGCAAATCTACCGCCGTCTCTGCGAACTCGATATTTCTTGCTCTTGTACTGCCTATCAACCGCTAACCGTTCAGATCAATAGCCCGATCGCATTTATCCAACTCTGGAGCGTCATCCGACAAGCCACTATTCCACGTCAAACCTTGGTAGATGGTTTAGAACGATGTTGGAGATATCGCGCTTAAAGACTTTCCAACTTTGTCAAAACCCGTTTTAAGTCCAGCAGAAAAATTGCTAGTGTCGCTTTGCCCTGCGGAAGTACGACGACTTGATTTGCAATGCTTAGAGGATGACCTTGGCGATAAGGTGCAGGTAATTGTCGAATTGTTGCAGCCTCGACTTCAATCAAATCTGGCGGTGCATCGACTCGAATTGCACAAAGTTCTGCACCGACTTTCGCAACCACTAAGAAATCACTTTCAAGTGTTGGTCGTGCTTGATTGAGGCTTAAGTGCGATCGCAAATTCAACACTGAGAGCGTATGCTGTCCCAACGGCAGCAATTCAAGCCGCTCAGACGATTGTGCTTTCAATTCCTCCGGGCAATTCACTACGCGCAGAATTTGATCCACTGGTAGCCCCAGTCGATAACCTGCGATCGCAAAGACAATCAATCGAACAGTTTCTGATTTTGCTGGAGTCTGAGACCGATTCATGACTTGATTCATCGTTCCACCTTCCCTTCAATCAATCGATCCACGACCTGAACTAACTCACCCTGATCAAATGGCTTCGTGAGATAAGATGATGCCCCTAATTGCTTCGCTAACTGTTGATGTTTCTCATTGCTACGAGAAGTCAACATAATGACTGGAGCTTGAGTCAGTTGGGCTTCCTGCTGATAGCGCATCAAAAACTCAAATCCATTCAAGCGCGGCATTTCTACATCACAAGTAATCAGCTCAACTTCAGGATGGCGCTGCAATTGTTCGATCGCATCTAATCCATCTTTTGCTTGAATCACCTGATAGCCCGCACTACTTAAAGCGACTGTAACAGCTTGTCGAACGGTCATTGAATCATCAATCACCAAAATTGATCGAGTTCGTTGAACAGTCGTTGGCTGAGTTGGAATCGAGACAGAACTGGACTTTGTTTGATTTTGTTCAATCAGTGCAACCGCATCGATCGCTAACAACGATCGACTATCTCCCAAAACACTACAGCCGTATACATAATTTGGAGATGCGATCGCACTTCCCACAGGTCGCAAGACTAGCTCTTGTTCACCCAAAACACGATCAACTTCGATACCAATCCATCCATTCTGATGTTTGAAGACCAAAACTGATGAAGTTAATGTTGGAACTGTGCCAAACTCTTCGGATGTTACGGCTGATTGCAGTCCTGCTAGCCAGTTCGCATAAGTGATAGCACGAGAAAGAGAATGAATCGGAACCGTATGCTCTTCACCTTCATGATGCCAACGGAGTACGCGCTGGTTGCCAAACTGCTCAGTTTCAACTGCATCGGATGAAACAATTCGGGCGACTTCTTCAGAAATCATGCCGTAGATCGCGTTTCCTGCTTGACATACTAACAATCTGGCACTGATTAACGTTAGAGGTAGCTGCAATGAGAATGTTGTGCCTTGGTTTGGAGCAGAATTCACAGTAACGTTACCTTGCATTGATCGGATTTGCGATCGCACCACATCCAGTCCAACGCCTCGCCCTGATAAATCAGTGACTCCTTGAGCAGTCGAGAATCCAGGCTCAAACATCAAGTTCAACAATTCAGATTCGTTAAATTGCTCAACTTGATTAGAAGCTAATCGCTGTTGTTCAAATCCACGCTGACAGATCGCCTGCAAGTTCAATCCGCGACCATCATCGCTCACCTCAATCAAGGTACGATTTCCTTGTTGATAAGCTCGAATTTCAATTTCACCGATCGATTTTCCTTGTCGTTGTCGTTCTGCATCTGATTCAATTCCGTGATCAAAGGCATTGCGAACTAGATGCAGCAATGGATCGTAAAGCTTCTCAGCGAGTGCTTTATCAACCATCACTTGAGTTCCAACTAGCTTCAGTTTGACGGTCTTTCCATGAGTTTCACAGAGTTGTTGAATGACTGTTGGGAATCGATTTAGAATTGTCCCGATCGGCATCATCCGAACGGTGATCAAATCATCTCGGAGATTAGTTAATAGCCGTCCTTGTTTGTCTCGTGCTAATCGGGACTCACGGGCTAAAAACTCGATCGCTTCAGCAGAAGTTTCAAGTTGTTCAGCTTCCGTCAAGGCAGTTTGCACCAGTAAGTGAAGCTCATTGTATCGATCGAGTTCCAGTGAGTCGAATCGCTGTTTCGTATCTGTTCCCACTCCCAGAGATTGAACATCTCTAAATAAGCGTTCTGGTGCAACAAATGCCCAATCGTGTAACTGTGCCAGAATGTGTTGGTGATGATTTAATCGATCGAGCAATTCCGTTAACATCACCTGAATTCGCTCATCTTGTAACACTTGCTGGTTTTGATGAATCAGCAATTCACTGGTGATAAAGTTCAGCGATTCTAAATGCGCTAAGTTCACTCGAACAGTGTCTTGAACTGTTAACTTTTGCGGAATTGGCTGTGGAGGTTCGACTGGGAGAGAATTGATCGCTTGAGGTTTAATCTCTTCGGGTTCAATCACTTGAGGTGTAGGACTGGGTAATTCAGTCTGGAGTGATGGAGTATCCCAAAGTTCAAATCCTGTATCTGCTTGAGATGATGGAGATTGATCTAGGTCTTCAAACTGATTTGCTAATGCTTCAAGCGCTGGATCAATCACGAATGGATCATGGCTCTCTGGAACAGGCTCAACAGTTTTGATGGGGGGAGCTTCGATCTCTGAAGCTTTAGGAGCTTCGATCTCTGAACGTCGAAAGAGTTGTTTCAATTTCGTCCAGGGGTTCTGTGTCCCTTGAGAATTAGCCTGCTTCGATTTCTGTGATTCCGCTAACTGTTTAAGCGTCACTGAGACTTCACCGCCTAAAGCTCGATCGCCCTTCAGAACTGCATTTTGTCCTTGTCGAAAATCTGCGAGTGCTGCTTGAGCAATCTCAACCGCTCGATTGGGATTGCGTTTGAGCGCGGTCATCGTCGTTTGAGCGATCGCACCAAATCCCTTTAAATTCAGCGACTCTGCCAATCCTGAGAAAACTTCTACTTGTGTTTCTAGCGTTTGAGCGATCGTGGTCGGATTGCCTTCCGAAATCGCCACTGCTAATTGTTCGAGCCGATCTCGTACTCCCGTTTCAAACAGAGATTGAACAATATCAAACCCTAACTCTGCTGAACTGGGCAATGCTGCATTCGCATCAAAATGCTTACCAAGCTTACTCCGAATCTTAGAAAAAATTGTTTCAGCTCGATTTAATAGCTCTGCATCTTGACAAGCAACACCCGCGATCGCAGTCGTTAACGGCAACCGTAAACAATCGTATGCTTCATACAGCAATGCTTCTAGCTCTGAATCAAGTGCAACTTCAGGCTTATACAGTGCCTTGAACACATCCTCTAATGAATGTGCGATCGACTTCATGCTGTCAAATCCGACGCTAGCGGCAGCACCTTTGAGCGTATGAGCCGATCGCATCAGTTCATGGACTTTCGCAGGCGATCGCTCTTGACGCAGCGAGAATAGATTTTGCTCGATCGATTGGAGCAAATCTTGTGCTTCCGTCAGAAAGTACGAGTAAGTTTGTTCACGGAGTTTAGGGTCAGAAACCATAAAGAAATCAGAGGGCTAGATTTGAGCGAAACGATGCAGCGGGGTTAAGCGCCAGATCCTGCTAGAACTTAACCCCAAATTCCCTAACTCACTTTGAACTGTCCAACACTGGTTTGCAGTTGTTGAGCGGTGTTTAGCAATTCTTGGAACGACGATGAGATTTGGCTTGACTGAGCAGAGTTTTTGTTTGCCAGTGCTGCCACATCGGTCATTGCTTGAGTCACTAACTTGGATTGTTGAGTTTGCGTCAACGTTGCCTGAGTAATGCCATGCACTAACTGACTAATTTGTGCCGTTGCATTGATAATCTCAGTCAATTGCTGGCGAGTTTCACTCACTAATCCCGTTCCGCTCACAACTTGCTGAATTCCCGTATCCATTGCAGTCGCAACCGCACTCGTTTCTGATTGGATTTCTTGTGCTAGCTTCTCAATCTCACGAGTTGCATCTGCGGATTGCCGAGCCAGCGATCGCACTTCATCCGCAACCACAGTAAATCCGCGTCCATACTCTCCAGCGCGAGTTGCTTCGATCGAGGCATTCAACGCCAAGAGTTGAGTTTGAGTGGTAAAACTACTAATCAAGCTCACAACTTTCGAGATTTTCTGAGACGACTCACTCAAGCGTTTGATCTTCTTACTGGTTTCCGCTACCGTTTCTCGAATCGCGAGAATTCCATCAACAGTACGGTTCATTGCAGCATCACCCGATCGAACCATTTGATTCGCTTGTTGCAGTGCGGTTTCCACCTGTCGAGCATTCGCCGCTACAGCTTGAGTAGAACTGATCATTGCTTGAAGCTGATCCAAAGCGCGAGTGACTTCCTGCAACTGTTCTTCGGCTTGCTGAGTTAGCTTCGTGATTGCACCACTGCTACTCCGAGAGGTATTAGATACCTTCGTTGCAGTAGATTGTACCTGAGTGACGATCTTCCGCAAGCTTTGAATCGTGTTGTTGTAAGCATCTGCGATCGTGCCCACTTCATTTTCAACGACGGGAACTCGAACCGTTAAGTCTCCTGAGAATACAGGTTTAATCGCTCCTAGCAATTGAATCACCTGCATTTGCAATTGTTCTTTTGCGGTCTTTTCCCGTTGAGCCGCTTGCGCTAACTGCTCGGACTGCATTCTGAGTTTTTCCAGCGAGTCTACTTGCTCCAGTGCGACCCCAAGCTGACCTGCAATTTGGTTCAGCAAAATCACATCCGCTTCTTCCCAGTGTCGGGTTCCACCATTTTGATAGACAGCCAGAATTCCCCAAAGGGCTTGGTTTCGGAAAACTGGAACGAGGACATACGCTCTTGCTTCAAACTTCTCTAGCAGCTCAACGTGGCAAGGATCATGCCCAGCATTGTAGATGTCATCGATCGCTAAACTTTCCCGGTTGCGATAGCGTCCCCCTTGAGTTTCCCGTAGATACGAATCTTTGACGTTCGTTCCAATCTCAGTTCCGACAAGCTTACCCCAACCGCTTGCCACTGATTCGTAGATAAAGTCACCACTCCAGTCTGGATTAAAGCGATAGATAGCAGCACGATCGACTTTCAAAAGTTGGCGAATGTCTTGAGTCGTCACCTGGAAAATTGTGTTGATATCTGAAGACTGGCGCACAATGTCGATCGATTGACGAATACGATCGCTGACTTTCGCCAAAATCTTTTCCCGCTCTGCTTGCCGCTGAATCTGTGACAGATATTCGGACTGCTGGATCGCGACCCCTAACTGTGCGCCAAGTTGAGCCAGCAAATTCACTTCGGATTCTTCCCAGTGACGAATCGCGCTGTTTTGGTAAGCTCCCATCAATCCCCAAAGCTTTTGTCCTGAGAAAATCGGCACAATCATATATGCCTTAACTTGGAACTGTTCCAAGATCTCAAGGTGACAGGGTAGATGTCCCACTTTGTAGATGTCATCCACGATAAAGCTTTCATTGTTGCGATAACGTCCGCCTTGGGTTTCTTGCAAATGCGTATCATTCCAAGCCGTGTGAATGTCCGCTCCAACGAGACGTACCCAGCCCGGTGCAACGGATTCTGAGACGAACGCGCCACCCCAATCTTCATTAAAGCGATAGATCGCGATGCGATCGGCTTGTAAGAATTGCCGAATCTGCTGCGTAGTTTGTCCAAAAATCGTTTCAATATCGTCAAATTGGCGAATCTTATCCAACACAGACTTGTTCACCTGGTCAATCACGCGAATAAAGTTGCGTTCTCGTGCGGCTGATTTTGCCAATTGTTCGGTCTGGGTTTCGACCTGCTTCAGATATTCTGCTTGCTGAATCGCCACCCCAAGTTGAGTTCCAATCTGAATCATCAAGGTGATTTCCGACTCTTCCCAGTGCCGAACGCCTGAATTTTGGTATGCTGCCAACAATCCCCACAGCTTTTCACCCTGCATGATTGGAACAATAATGTAGGCTCTCGCTTGATAGCGCTCCAATACTCCCAAATAGCAAGGCGAGAATCCAGCTTTGTAAACATCTGAAACGGCTCTGAAGTTTGCGCCTTTGGTATACGCGCCTCCTTGAGTTTGCTGGAGATAAGTATCGATTGATTGTGTTCTGCCGATCGTCTTAATGTCACAATCGCTGGCATTCTCTTTGAAAGCAACATTTTCCATCTGCTCTTCCATCAGCGAAATCCAACCGGGTGTAACTGATTCAGCAAGAAATTCGCCACTCCAATCAGAATTAAATCGATAAACTCCAACACGATCGGTGTTTAGAAACTGCCGAACTTCTTGAGTTGCAGTTTTGAAGATAGTGTTGAGATCGAGCGAAGTGCGAATTTTATCCACGACTCGCGCTGCTGCCCGTTCCCGTTCCGCAACTTTTGACAGTTGTTCGGTTTGTGATTTCAGTTGCTGCAAGTTTTCAGCCTGTTGAATCGCGACTCCTAGCTGTGTTCCCAGTCGCGTCATCAGTGAAACTTCGGCATCTTGCCAGTGGCGAGCGCCTGAGTTCTGGTACGCCGCCAACAATCCCCATAACTTCTGATTTCGCAGAATAGGAACAATGATGTAGGATCTCGCTTGATAGCGCTCCAGCATCTCGATATAGCAAGGTGAAAATCCTGCTTCATAGATATCGCTCACTGTACGGAATGCAACCCCTTTTGTGAATTTGCCTCCCTGAGTCTGCTGAAAATGAGTGTCTGTCAGGCGAGCAGCACCGCTACCCAGTGTTTTGGCACTACATTCACTAATGTTTTGTTTCAGGATTGGATTGTCGATTTGCTCCTGAAGCAGCGAACTCCAACCGGGAGCAGCGGATTCCGCCACGAACTCACCGCTCCAATCTTCTTCAAAGCGGTAGATCGCAACTCGATCGGCTCTTAATAATTGTCGAATTTCCTGCGTCGTAGTGCGGAAGACCGTATCGAGATCGAGCGATCGACGAATGCGATCGATAACCTTGAAAATGGCACGTTCTGCTTCATCCTGTTGAGCCAACTTACTAGAAAACTCGGACTGCTGTAGATTGATCGTTAACTCTAAACAGAGTTGATGCAAGAGATTGATTTCCACTTCTTGCCAAAGTCTCGTCCGAGAACATTGATGCACCACTAGCAAGCCCCAAGCTTGACCAGAAACGCGAATTGGTAAGCTTAGACTTGCTTTGACTTGCAGTTGTTCAAGTAGCTGATGTTGATAGGGCATCAAATCGACGCGATTGACATCTTCAACGACGACAACTTGATGCTTCACATAGTCTTCTGGTTGGTCGAAACAGAAGCAAGTGAGAGCAGGAGATTCTCCCAATGCAGGTGTCCAACCACGTTGGATCGATTCAGCCATGATCGTCCCTGTTTCTTGCGATCCAAAGCGGTAAATGATTGCTCGATCGACTTGCAAGGTTTCGCGAGCAACTTTAACAAAGACTTTCAACAGTGCATCCAGATCCGACATCTGACGCATTTGAGCCGCGATCGCGCTCAGTTGTTTGCGCTGATAGCGGAGTTCTCTCGATGCACCTTGCTGATTGGATTTCTTCGGCTGAGTTGCGGCAAACTCAGCCACCTGACGGAAAAGATTTTGAACGTTTGGCTTGTCGAGCAGTCCGGCGCGTTTGAGTTCTGATTTCAATCCAGTGAGAGCCGTTACGACTTGCTGGATTTCTCGCCCGGTTTCCTCTGGTTCTGCGCGACTTGTTCCGTTCGTGGGTTCAGGCTCTTGAAGATCGATCGTAGAATCGATTCCGTTGGTTTGAACGGGAGTCTCTGACAGAAAAGCAGTGAATTCTTCAAGCGTGGGTTCGGCAGAAAACATAGAGGACATATCGAGAGTAGGTTCAGAACGACGCGACGCGGACATGGGCTTTCTCCTGGAGGCTGGGTAAAACTTAAAGTGGATTACATCAATGGATGTGTAAATCTGGATCTTGAATCACGGCAGTTGTACTTAAGACAACGCTGCGGTCATGCTTAAAGTACCCTTTGATAAATTTGAAAATTGACTGGGGAAACAGATCGGAGGATGGTTTTAATAAATCGTTTGGATTGTGTTCCTCGATCTCATCAACTTCTGGAACGACTAGACCGAGAAAAGATCGATCGGCTTGAATGACGATCGCGCTAACAGTTGTGAGTCGTTCAGCGATCGTGCTATTCCAAGGCGTGTTTGCTTTCAAGCCAAGTTGCTGAAATAAGTCAACGAGCCAAAGCGCTTCTCCTCGCCAGTTCGCCATGCCCAAGACATAAGCACTCATTTGCGGAACAGGCAGAATGTCCGAAACCGGAATCGTCTGTACCGCAGCAATGTCCTCGACCGATAGGAGCATCGACTGAGTAGGATCGAGCCGAAACCGTAAAAATTTCTGGATCGGCTCGATCGCAGCAGGGGGACTCAGCAGCGACTCTAAACTAGTAATCGAAGCGGTAGATAGGGGCGATGTCGCAATTTCAGCAAAATCTATCATCGTTAAATCACCATGAGTTGACGGAGCGTACTCAGGAGCGTAGTCGGATTGACGGGCTTGGGAAGGTAAGCGTTTGCACCCAGTAAATTGCCCCACATCATGTCAACATCTGTATCTTTGGTGGAACAGATGACGACAGGGATTTGGCTGGTTTTTGGATCAGCTTTCAATTCGCGGCAGAGTTCAAAGCCACTTTGACCGGGCAAAATCACATCCAGCACAATCAAATCAGGCGTTTGACCCATGAGTTTGGTTTGCGCTTCTTCGCCACTTTGGGCACTCACAACGGTTAAACCAGCTTTTTGCAGATAGCTCGTCAGCAACTGCATTTCGGTCATACTATCTTCGACTACCAGAACCGTTTTCATAAATTTCTCCGATTTGGGATTGAGGAGTTGTCACCGTCTAATCGTGAATGGGCAATACTTTTCGCGCGATCGCTAACACTCGATCGGCATCGACTGGTTTAGCGAGGAATCCCGAAGATCCGACGAATTTTGCCCGAACTCGATCTATGATTCCGTCGTTACTCGTCAAAATCACGATCGGGATATCTTTGAAGGTAGAAACCCGTCGAATTTGAGCGCAAATTTCGTATCCATTCGCGATCGGCATTACGAGGTCGAGAAAAATTAATCCGGGTTTTTTCTCTAGCAGTGTGGGTAATGCCTGAATCGAGTCTTGAATGCCGACAAATTGATAGCCTGCTTCGGTAAGAATGCGCTCCATGATTTGCCATTCGCGCAGACTGTCATCGATGCAGGCGATTAGGGGGGCATTGTTTGAGCCTGTAATGGGAGGAGCGGACAGAATGCCTGAACGGGGTACTCCAGAGGTCGCCATGTCTGAGCGAGAGAGTCCAGAAACTGGAACGCCAGAACCGCTCGAAGCAGAAACCGGATTGGGGCGGACTCCAGGAGGAGTCAGATCAGGAATTTTGGTCAGGGCGACGAGTCCTTTCCGGTAGAGAGGGACAAGAACGCGCGTCAGTTGGAGTAAGTCTTGCTTCATCAGCATCGCTAAATCCCGCAGTGTTCTCCGACCGTCTACAAGTGAAACCAGCATTTTGTAGACTTTTTCTGGGGCGTGTTCTTGAAGCTGTTCGGGGTGACGCAAGACGGGTGCGAGATTGGGAGAATGGTCAGCAAGACCGAGCGATCGCCAAGCATTCCAGTGTTGTTGGACTTCGCCGAGAAGCTGCTCCGCGTTGAGTAGTGCTAGGGATGCTTCTAACATATCCTCGGCATCGGATTTGAAGGTGACAGGTCGAGTTTCTTCTTGTTGAATAATGTCGAATAAGACATCGACGACTGTGCTACGGATGACAGCAACGGCTTGCTCTGGGCTGACTTGTTGGCGTTTGACCAGACTGTTCAGGGTGTGATAGTCGTGGCACGGTGTATCGGTGGAGGGAAGCGCGGTAGCTTCGCTGTTGCCAAAGGCAATCGCTCCCGGACTCAGTTGAGGACAGTGCTGAGTCATATAACGATGCCAACGACGACGGGGATGTGGTCCACCCGTCGCCCAGATGAGCCGACCCATATAGAGATATACGCTCCACTGCTGTCCACTGGTAAAGACATCTAACCGTCCGCTAAACTGCATCCGGCTACGAATGCCCAGCAAACCGCTTGGAGAATCGGTTGAAGAATCATCAACTAACATGCCCAATTTCCCTAGATTTAGGCTTTTATGACTTGCCCAAGAATGTTCTAGGGTTATTTTTCCCATTCGTCAAAGTAAAGCTCACTTTAAACGTAGAGAAAATAGAGAGAAATCTTTGAAGCGTAGAGAAAAATCAGGAACGTAAATCATCCGCAACTTAAGCACTGAGCAAGCCAGTCCATTTCGTTAATGTGCGGCAGACATTCCGGATGCTTTAACTTTCTTAAAGAACAAAACAGCAATTCCGCTAACTAAAAGTGCAACCGCAATGAAATAGAAACAATCGTTGAATGCTTGAATATACGCTTGCTGTCGAACTCGATTTGCGATCGATAAAATTGCCTGATTTTGTGCGGTTGCTAAATCTGATCCTCGACTCACAAAATACTGCGTGGCTTGATTGATTGCCTCTTGAGCAGCGGGATTATAAGGCGAGACAAATTCACCGAGTCGATTCGAGTGGAATTGTTCGCGCTGGGTGAGGAGCGTGGCGACGGCTGCAATTCCGATCGAGCCGCCTAAGTTTCGCATCATATTAAAGAGTCCGGATGCGGAACCCGCTTGAGCAGCAGGCAATCCAGCGGTTGCAACGGTTGAGAGGGGAACCATAATTAAAGGCTGTCCCATTGCGCGAACGAGTTGCGACCAGCGGAGTTGATCGATTCCAGAATCTGGGGTTAAGTGGGAATTCATGAAGCAGCTTACAGCGAACAAACTCACACCCGTTCCGATGATTAGGCGGACATCTACTTTTTGCATCAATTTGGGCACAAAGGGAATCACGAGGAGTTGAGGAAATCCAACCCACATGAGAACTTCTCCGATTTGCATTGCGGTGTAGCCTTGAATCTGTCCAAGATACAGCGGCAAAATGTAAACCGATCCGTAGAGTCCTAAGCCTAAACTGACATTAATAATGCTGGCTAGACCGAAATTACGTTCTTTCAACAAGCGTAGATTGATAAAGGGGCGTTTGCGGGTGAGTTCGATCGTAAAAAAGATCGATAGGAAAATCACTGCCAGAATCGAAAGCCGAATAATTAAATCTGAGCTAAACCAGTCTTTGCGACTGCCTTCTTCGAGAACAACTTGCAGCGAGCCAAGCCCGATCGCCATTGCAATAATTCCGCCCCAGTCACCTTGTTTGAGGAGATTTAGTTGCATCGGTCGAGGATCGATCGCATACCAAACCGCAGCAATTAACAATAATCCTGGAATCAGATTGATATAGAAAACGTAATGCCAACTGAAATTCTCGGTTAACCATCCTCCGAATGTTGGTCCGATTGAGGGTGCAAACGTGGCAGTAATTCCAAACAATGCCATTCCAATCGGTTGTTTAGAAGGTGGCAATGTCGTGAGTAAAACCGTAAACGCCATCGGAATCAGAATTCCGCCTGTGAATCCTTGAAATGCTCGTGCCACGATCATCGAAGGTAAATTCCAGGCAAACGCACAAGCGATCGAGAAACATACGAACAAAGTCGCATTCACTAATAAATATCGTCGCACTGAAAATACTTGTGACAACCATCCGGTTAATGGAATCACGATAATTTCTGCAACCAGATAAGAAGTCGAAATCCAAGACCCTTCTTCTAATGTTGCGCCTAATGCAGCTTGGATATCTCGGAGTGATGAATTGGTGATTTGAATGTCCAACACTGCCATGAATGCACCCAGAACCGTTCCGAAAACACCGATCCAGGTTTTAAGAGAAACGCGATCGCGATTTGCAGCTACAGTCGTCATGGGAGAAACCTCCATTATGGATGAGGCTGATAAGGATGGGGAGATTGAAGAATACCAAGGCGAGCGTAAATCGGAATGACAAGTTGACGTAATGCGGGTAATTGTTGACCAAAAAAGAACGATCCAGCAATGCAAATGACACCACCGATTACCAAAGTGTTGGATGCGCCAATCTGATTCGCTAAACTACCCGCAATTAGATTTCCAAACGTCACCATGCTGGTGAAGGCAAGTGCGTATAAGCTCATCACTCGACCACGTTTATCTTCATCTACGATCGTTTGTAGAATCGTATTTCCTGAAGTTGATTGTAGAATTAAACTTGCGCCTGCAAAGAATAGTGCCACCAGCGATAACCAAAGCATTCTAGATTGTGAAAATATGATAATCGCAATTCCGAAACCAGCGGGTGCGATCGCCATAATTTTTCCAAGCCCGATCACACTTCGACGCGATCCCAAATAGAGGGCAGAACAAAGTGCCCCTAATCCAGAAGCCGCCATCAAAAATCCAAGAGTTTCGGCTCCACCTTTGAGGTATTGCGTGGCAAAGATTGGAGCCAAAACCGTGTAAGGCATTCCCACAAAGCTCACCAAACCAATGAGCAGTAAAATGGCTCGAATGGGTGGAAATCCGAATGAATAGTTAAGCCCTTCTTTTAACTGTTGCAGAACCCCCGATCGCGCAGCTTTAGCAGAAATGACTCTCGGTCTCAGTCGCATTGCTAATAAGCCAAGAATGACAGCAAAGTAGCTTGCCGTGTCGATCGCGAAACAAGCGGTCGTTCCCACTGCTGCGACTAACAATCCCGCGATCGCAGGTCCAATGAGTCGGGCACTGTTAAAGATGGAAGAATTTAGCGCGATCGCATTTCCTAAATCTTCGCGCTTTTCCACTAATTCCACGACAAAAGATTGGCGAGTTGGCATATCCACCGCATTCACACAACCTTGGAAGATACTGAGCGCGATGATATGCCAGACATCGATCGTTCCCGTGAGTGCTAGAACTGTTAGAGCTAGTGATTGCAACATCGATAGAACTTGAGTCACAACTAGCGTATTGCGGCGATTCCATCGATCGACTAAAACTCCCGCAAACGGACTCAGGAAAAAATTCGGAATTTGTTGAGCAAAGCCAACGACCCCTAACATTAATGCAGAGTTTGTTAGATGATAAACCAGCCAGATCACCGCTGTTTGACTCATCCAAGTCCCAATTAATGACAAGCCTTGACCTGCGAAAAATAGACGGTAATTGCGCGATCGTAACGCGCGGAACACAGCAGGCGATCGAAGTGGCATCGCTCAATCCTCTAAACAAGTCTTTTAGTATACGAAGCGATTTTGGCGATCGTAGACTGCCTAGAGACTGTCTCTTATACACA
>JADEXW010000371.1 GCA_015206935.1 Pseudanabaenaceae cyanobacterium LEGE 13415
GATATGTAGATAGTCTCTTGGGCTTCGTTTGGGTCGGCTAAAGCCCCCTAAATCCCCCAAATTTGGGGGACTTTGAGAAAGAAAAATTTCTAGAATTCTGAACTTTATCACTCTTCAAAGTCCCCCAGAATGGGGGATTTAGGGGGCTGAAGACGATTCAACCGAAGCAAAAAACTCCCTCTACTCTTCCGTCGTTCTCAACTGCCAATACACCAATAAAAGCGCGATCGCTAATAAAATCGTTGCTGCCGCCGCCGCATACCCAAAATCAAATTGAGCAAACGCTTGATCGTAAATAAAGTAAACGAGCAAGTTGGTCGAATTCATCGGGCCCCCGCCTGTGATCACATAAACTTGCTCAAAACTTCTCAGCGTAAAAATTGCAGTCGTCACCGTGACAAAAACGATCGTCGGTTTCAATCCTGGCAGTGTCACATATCGAAACTTCTGCCAATCATTCGCCCCGTCCAATTCCGCCGCTTCATATCGACTGACCGGAATCGTTTGCAATCCCGCTAAAAATACGACCATATTGAATCCGATTTGCTTCCAAATACTCAGCAAAATCAGAACAGGCATTGCCCAAACCGTACTCTGCAACCAGGGAATTGCTGAAATATTCAGTATTCCAAGCCATTGATTAATTACACCATCAGTTTGAAACAGCCATCGAAATCCTAAACCAACCGCAACGAGAGAGGTAATCGATGGAATAAAGTACGCTGCTCTCAATAGTCCACGAAATTTTATAGATTGATTTAGCAACACAGCTAAACCCAAGGGAATAATCAAACTGGGAATCAGTGTCGCGATCGTAAAATAAACGGTATTCCCCAACACCTGCCAAAAATCGGGACTGAGCAACAATCGCCAATAATTTCGCAATCCAATCCAGCGCACTCCCGCCCGTGTAAAGCTACCCGTTGTGAAACTGAGATAGCAGAGGTAAGCGATCGGGTAAATCACAAAGACACTCAACAAAATCAGCGCAGGGGCAAGAAAGATCCAAGCCGCGATCGCGTCTCGATCCAACAAACGCGCAAATCCGGAATCTGTTTTTGAGGGGGTGTGATCAAAGAGCATATCGATCGCTCAGATGAATTTCATTTGAGCCATATCCTGCTCGACTCTGAACAAGATACGGTCACAGTTATTCTAGGACTAGACCATGCTAAAAAGAATGAGTTTCGGTATTGCAGTCGTAATCCTTGGCTCGATCGTTGCAGTGCGATCGCAATCTACGCCTTCTCAACCCTCCGTCAATCAGCAATTAGTCGGACGCTGGGAAAAGCCACTCACCGATACGCCAACTCCCGCTCCATCAGGCTTTCGATTCTTCTCAGATGGCAAAGTGATTTTCTCACTTCCATACGGCTACGACCTGACCACACGAACCGCATTAGTAGGCACTTATGCGATCGACCCGAAACCCAAACCGATGCAGATCGCTCTACAATTCGGAGATCAGCCTGCAAAACCGAATCCCAGTACTCCCCCAACTGTATTTGAACTGAAGAACGATCGAACGCTCTTACTCCAACAAAGCAAGAGTTGGAATCCTGGACAGTTTGAACAACCCCCAGAGTTTACGAAAGTTTCGGATAGCACTGTTTCTACTCCAGAAGCCTCACAACTCTCTCAAGCTCAACAATCCAAAACAGGTGAAGGAGGGCTTATGATGCGTCATCTAGCGCTGTCTGCGTTGTACTACAGTGTTGAAATGAAGCGATTTCCAAAGACTTTAACTGAATTGGGAATCAGCGATACAACTCAGAACTATCGCTATCAACTGCAAGCAAATTCAAAGCAACTTACATTAGTTGCACGTTCAACCAAGGACAACTTAAAAAGCTACAGTGCGATCGTGGCTCAAGTGACAAATCCCGGCACAAAAGATTTGCGATTTCATGTCACAAGAGTTTGTGAATCTGTTCGCCCGTCTCGGATTGCACCTTCAACACCTCGGCTTCTAGATCCAAATCGAACGCCGTTAGGAACCAGTTTGATTCAGTGCGGTTCTGGATCAGCAGCGATCGACCTGTAACAAACGTCCGGAGCGCGATGAATCTTAGCGTGTAAATAATTACGCATAAGGATGACCCGAATGAAAAGAATTGGATGGATGAGCGCGTTGATATTTGCGATCGCGTCTCCCGCTTTTGTTCCACAATCGACACAAGCTCTGAGTATTATCGCTCCAACAACCGCTGATGAAATGGTTAAGCAAGCAGATTTGATTGTAATTGGGGATGTGCAAGATTCGATCGAGACTGCTAAACCTGTACGGCTTCGGGGAATGGACGGCTCGATTGCGGGTAATTACACGACTGTCCGCGTGAAAGTTCGCAAGGTCTTCAAAGGCAATCCCAAAACGAAAGAAATCTTAGTTGGGCAGCACGTTTTTCTAGCAAAGGATCGATCAGGAAAACGATATGTTTCCTCGATCGATGAAGATGTGAAGCCATTCCAAAAAGCAAGATATTTACTGTTTCTAAGAGGACGAAATGTATATTTTGTGTCCGGTTTAGTGTACGGAAGATACAATCTCGATGGCAAAGATCGATCGGAAGAAAATCTTTTTCGGTGGGCGAACTTTGAGCAAATTCGCAAAGTAGCGAGAGAACGGTTTAAGGAAAGATGATGAGCAAAATTGGTTGGGTTGGAATTTTAGGAATCGCGATCGCAGGTTCAAGTTCGCTCTACGCAGTAACCGCGCTTTCACAGTCGAATGAATCTCAGCAATTAGTCGGACGCTGGGAAACACAAGTCAAAAGAACGGATGCGCCTATGGGAATGCGGTTTTCTCCATCTGGCAGGCTGATTTTTGCGTTTGAGACGGGATTGGATACTCAAACCCGGATGGCATTTTCGTTGAATTACTCGATCGATGCCAAACCTAACCCGATGCACCTTGATTTCCGACTAGAAAAGCCTAGAAACGCTCACGAGAGGCAGCCTGTTTCCACAATTTTTGATTTTCCAAGTTCCGGCAGGTTGCGAGTTCATATCAAAAACCTGAGACCTGGAGAACCGAGACCGACCCAATTCGATCGACCTGCTGAACTCTCGAAAGTTTCAGATAGCGCGATCGTGTTCCCTGATGCCACGAAACTCACTCAAGCTGAACAATCCAAAGACGGTGAAGGACGATTAGCTATGCAGAGTTTGGCACTGTCTTCTCTGTATTCCTCTTTGGAGACTCAAAAATTTCCCACACTTGAGCAATTAGGACTCAAGAACGACACAACGCAGAACTATCGCTATCAACTGCAAGCGAGTTCCGATCAACTCACTCTGATTGCGCGTCCGAAAAAAGGGAATTTGAAAAGCTATGTTGCAGTCGTGTTGCGGTTCCCAGTTGAAGGGCAAGACTACGGCGCGACGAAAGTTTGCGAATCGGTTCGTCCGTCTCAAATTGCGCCACCGCTGCCAAAAATTCCTAATCCGCCGAATGGAATTCTTGCAAGAGATAAGATTCAATGTGGAAGCGGGTCAGCCGCGATCGACTTTTAACAAAGAGTTTCTAGTCTCGATCGCATTCCTCACGTTACACTGAGAACCTGTTTTTTCAAGAAAGGGTCTCATGGTTGCGCTGATTTCTCCTGAATTCGCTGAATTTCCACCCCATCCCCGAATCAAACTCGGTGTGATGGCTTCAGGAAGTGGCAGCAACTTTGAAGCGATCGCGCAATCGATCCAAGACGGACATCTGAATGCAGAAGTTCAGGTCGTAATCTACAACAATCCAGGTGCAAAAGTCGTCGATCGAGCAAACCGTTTTAATGTCCCATCGGTCTTACTCAATCATCGAGAGTTTGCGAGCCGAGAAGCATTAGATCAAGCGATCGTAGAAACTTTGAAACAGCATTCCGTGGATTGGGTGATCATGGCAGGATGGATGCGAATCGTGACTCCGGTGTTGATTGAGGCATTTCGCGATCGTATTCTCAACATTCATCCAAGCTTGCTACCGAGCTTTAAAGGAAATCGTGCGGTAGATCAAGCCCTCCAAGCAGGAGTTCAAATCACAGGTTGCACAGTGCATTTAGTAGTTCCAGAAGTAGATAGTGGAAAAATTATCATACAAGCGGCTGTTCCCGTGATTGAAGGAGATACTGTCGAAAGCTTACAACATCGGATTCACGCCCAAGAACATCGAATCTATCCAGCCGCAATTGCGATCGCTGCGATACACTCCGTTACTGATGATGAACGGCATCAGTCTTAAGGATGATGTGCATTCCTTCTACAGACCGCATGATATATACAGATTGAGAAGCTCATCGTCTAACACAAGGGCAGTCCAAACCGGGTAGGGACTGCTTTTTTATTGCAAATTTTTAGAACTCTTCCCAAACTCCCCCCACTTCAGGCACAATCAAGCGGTATCGTACTCAAGTGCCGCGCATGGATGCCTTTTTTGGTCAACTGCTTCAGTTAATTGTGAATGGAATTTCGGTCGGGAGCATTATCGCGCTTTCGGCAGTAGGTCTAACTCTGACTTATGGGATTCTGCGCTTGTCGAATTTTGCTCATGGCGATTTCATGACGATGGGCGCTTATTTTACACTGCTGTTTAATGCGTTGGGTGTGAATATCTGGGTGTCGATGATCTTTTCTGCAATTCTGACAATTGGAATGACGCTACTGGGTGAAGCGTTGCTTTGGTCTCCGATGCGGAAAAAACGCGCGACTGCAACAACGCTGATTATTATCTCGATCGGGCTTGCGTTGTTTATTCGCAATGGCATTATTTTTATTTGGGGGGGCGGCAACCAAAGATACAATCTGCCTGTTGCTCGTGCGCTGTCATTTGGTGGGATTACCATTCCGTTTAATCAGCTTGTCGTAATTGGGCTTGCTGTAGTTGCGATCGCAGGTCTTCATTACTTGCTGCAAAACACCAAAATCGGGAAAGCAATGCGAGCGGTTGCAGACGATTTAGATTTAGCAAGAACCACGGGAATTAATGTCGATCGAGTGGTGCTTTGGACTTGGATTATTGCTGGAAGTTTGACTGCACTCGGTGGCAGTATGTTGGGATTGGTGGAAGCGGTTCGTCCAAATATGGGATGGTTCTTGATTTTGCCGTTGTTTGCTTCGGTAATTTTAGGTGGAATTGGTAATCCTTATGGCGCGATCGCAGGCGGATTAATCATTGGAATTGCTCAAGAAGTCGGGGCTGGGATTTCCGATCTTCTGACTCCAGTGGCAACGAATCCGATCGCACAGTTCATTATCAATACAAGAATTTTCACCGCTCAGTACAAGCTGGGAATTGCACTATTCATTATGGTGATTGTGTTGTTAGTGCGTCCGCAAGGATTGTTCAAAGGAACGGCTTAGAATTTGGTCTTTCATACAATCGCGAACATCAAAGAAATCATTCCAGTCAATGTAAGGTTTATGACGTTCTTCTAAATAACGAGTGAGCGGCGATCGAGCAAAGACGATCGATGCCGAAAGTGCCATGTTTAAATCGGTGATCGAATCTCCGATCGCGATCGTTTGATCGGCTGGATATTCTGCCATGATTTTCGCTTTTGCAACCAATTCTGTTCCGCTTTCGTACTTAGAAT
>JADEXW010000372.1 GCA_015206935.1 Pseudanabaenaceae cyanobacterium LEGE 13415
GAGTAATCAATACTCGAACACTTCACTAAGTTCAGTCCTTCTTAGACAATTCATCGAGCATATCTGGCGTTTCAATTCGATGTACCCGGATTTCGTGGAGTCTGGGCCCTTCTGCGGAAACAACCGTTAATTCATAGTTAGCATATTGCAGGGTTTCTCCTTTGTGGGGAATCTTTTGCCATTGATAGAACAGAAAGCCACCCAGCGTTTGATACTCATCCATAACGGGGAGAGCGAGCTTTAAGCGATCGTTAATTTCCTCGACATCGACTTGCGCCTGAATCAAAAACGTATTCTCATCCACTCTCTGAATTTCAAGGTCTTGATCGCTCTCGGATTCAGGCGGATCACCGATGATTTGCGTGACTAAATCTTGAATCGTGACTAAGCCTGCTGTGCCGCCAAATTCGTCAACAACAAGTACCATATGTTGTCGATCGCGCTGCATCAAGGTGAGCAATTCCCCTAAACTCGTATATTCGGGCACAAATCGAGCGGGATGAATCCAAGACTTGATCGGACTATCCATTTCTAATGTGCCTTGAACTAACGGCTCCGCAAGTTCTTTCAAATGCACTAAACCACAAATATCGTCGAGCGATTCACCAATGACCGGGAATCGTGAATGTCCACACTCGGCGACTTCAACCAGTAAATCGCGAACGGTTGCATCGATCGGTAAAGTAATCATGCTCGGTCGCCGGATCATGACCGATTCTGCCGAGACTTCCCCAAACTCGAATACATTACTGAGCAGTTCTCGTTCCTCTTGTTCCAATCCACTCGATTCAGATGAAGTTGCAATAATCAACTGCAATTCTTCGGGAGTCACTTGGTTGTACCAGCCTTGTCCCGTGTACTGAACTCCGATAAATCGCAATAGTAATCGAGTCGATTGATTCAACACCCAGATGAATGGATTGAAGAATCTTGCGATCGCTAAACTAAACGGTCCTAGGAATCGCGCAATTTCTTCCGAATATAAAAGCGCCAATGACTTTGGACACAGTTCACCTAATACGATTTGCAAGTAAGCGATCATCAGAAAAGCGATCGCAGTTGAAGCAGTATGCGAAATTGGTTGAAGCCAGCTATCCGGTAGCGGCAAATAAGCGAACCACGACAAAACGACAGCCGCCATTGTCGATTCACCAATCCAACCGAGTGCCAAACTTGATAGTGTAATTCCTAGCTGCGTTGTGGAAAGTAATCGATCGATACTTTGCTGAAGCGATTGAACCGTTCGGGCTTGGACATCTCCCGCATCGACCAATTGATTAATTCGAGAGCGGCGAACCGATACGATCGAGAATTCCGCCGTTACAAAGAATGCGTTAATCGCAATCAGTAACAGCACCGACAGAAATCGTAGTCCGATATCGGTAGAGCTTAGATCCTGAATCGAAACCGCCATTACGAGCGGAATAGGGGCAGTCATTGAGCCATCAACATGGAAACATCGCCAGAGAAAATGAGTTTAACGTGATTTGATTGGAATGTCTGCCATCTTCAGTTGGAGTTTTTGATCGGGATAATCGCTAAGTTGCAGGGTCAATCTCTGAGCATCATCGAGCATCGAATTGGGAATGCTGACGGTTCCGGTAAAGCGATCGCTCTTTGCGGGTAAATCCGCTGGCAATCCGGTTGTATCTGCAACAATCAAGCGCCCTTTATCGTCGGTCACATTCAAAAAGCTGTAGAGAAATTTCACAGGCTGTTCACTGTTGTTTTTCAATGCCACATCGAGCAACAGAAATTCCCCTTGCTTGCGAATCCCAGTCACATCCATTGCGACTCCATTCGTTTGAGTCGTCATTGGCAATTTCGCCCCGGTCGGAGCCGCATCGGTTTTATTTTCTTCTGGTTTTGCCGCTGGCGAAGGACTGGGTGAAGCACCACGACCGCCGGTATTCGTCCTTTCTTTGACCGTTTTTAGGATGTCTTCTTCTTTCAATAAAACGATATCCTCGCGCACACCGGTATTTTTAGCAGCGACCCCTTTCGTCGGGCGCGAATCCGGTTGTGTAATCCCTTTGAGTGCTTTTCGCCCTTGTGCGAATCCCAATGTTCCGGTCAATACACCTGCTCCGACCATGAGAACGAGCAGCGTAAACGTCAGGGCAACCGTGGAATTGATTTTCATGAGGGCGATCGAACAAAATGGGACTTACATCAGCAATTGTATGCTGCAAAATCCGATTTGAGCAGACCTAAGATCTGATTTTTGGGTGGAGCGATAAAACGAAAATTCTCAGTTACAATACGGCTAAGTCCCAGGGTTGGCCGAGCGGTTTAGGCAGCGAACTCATAATTCGCCTCAGGCGGGTTCAACTCCTGCACCCTGGATTTAAGGAATTGTGGATGCTAGAACTCATGCCCTGGCAAATAGAATTCGCGGCTATACAAACGAAACCTGCCTTCGCAGGTTGATCTTGCTATTTGCTAGTCCGCGACAGGTGGACTTTGTTTGTATAGCAGCGGTTTCAACCGCCAGGGTGATAAATCGCACAATCAATCTAAAACCGCTGTGGCAGTAATTGGGTTGGGCGAGGTGGTTGTACTGGAAACTGCGGCTCTAACGGTTGCTCGATCGCAAATTCGCTACCCGTGACACGAGCGCCTGCATCCGGAAGAGTTTGCACCGAGAGATTAAACGGATTCGGCAGATCCGCAGTCCGAATCAAGGGATCGCTCGAAACTTGCTGATTTAACAAATCTGTGTACAAGCGATGCAACCGTTCACCGTCGCGAGAAATTTGGTTTTCGGGGAATCCGTAGGGAGTGCCCAGAATGGTTTGGGTCGTTCTTAGCGGATTGCGATCGGAGAACTCACCCGGCGCACCAAAGAACGTCCGATTGACTTCGTTTGGAATCGTTTGGCGGGGTCGAAATACGGGAGAGGTTGCCTCTTGTGCCGTTGCGGACATGGCAATCAAACTCGATACAGCACTCAGTCCAAATGTGCAGATCAGGCTCTTGATCCTAGCGCCCATAGTCTTTATCCTCAATGATTGGCTAAAGGGTGACAGCTAGATTCGGCAATTCTACGAATCGACTCCGTATATTTCGTGATCGATGTGATGAATTTAACCAAATCTATACTTTTTGCCACGTAATATTCATTAGTTTGCCCTCATATGACCAATGTGACTAAGTTTGATGCCAAATCATTTCCTTGGGCGACTGCGGAGATTGCTCAAGTGCGCGATCGATTGCTGGATCTCTTTTGTTTAGGCGCTTACCGGGAAGGGGATTTTCTCTTATCTTCTGGACAACGCAGCACGTATTACATCAATGGCAAGCAAGTGACGCTCCATCCTCAAGGGGCGTTAGCGGTGGGACGGGTGTTGCTCTCGATGCTTGATGCAGACACGGTTGGAGTCGCAGGATTAACTCTAGGGGCTGATCCGATCGTGACGGCAACCAGTGTGGTTGGAGCTTATGAAGGTCGCTCGATCGCGGCGTTGATCGTGCGTAAAGAAGCGAAAGGACACGGGACGCAGGCTTATATCGAGGGATTAACCTTGCCTGAAGGAAGTCCAGTTGTTGTTTTAGAAGATGTGGTGACGACGGGACAATCGGCAATGAAAGCGGTAGAGCGATTACGGGATGCAGGCTATCAAGTTGAGGAAGTGATTTCATTGGTCGATCGACAACAAGGCGGAGCGGAATTTTATCAACAGCAGGGCTTAAAGTTTCGGGCGGTTTATACTATTCAAGACTTACAAGAGCGCTGGAAACAGTTAGAACATGCGTAAACTCTAAGCTCTGTAACAAAATCTATCTCTAGCAGGGGTAAAGAAAATGGGGATCAAACCAGGATCAAAAGTGTTGTTATGAGTCGATCGAGATGGCATTAAAACTGCACGTTCCCACCCTGGACAGCCCTGAAGCAGCGGAAGATATCAAAGAAACAATTCTGACGCACGAACCCGATGCGAAAGTGGATATTGATTTGGAGCAGAAGACTGTAACCGTCGAGGCGAAAGCTTCAGAAGAGACCTTCAAACAAGCCATTACAGCAACCGGACATGAAGTGAGCGGTTACTAAAAATGGTAACAATGAGCGGTTTAAGAGATTGAAGAATGATAAATTTTGAACCGCTCATTGTAAATTACGCTCAACATGGCAAAGTTCTACCCGGAATTGAACGATTCGCTTCAGCAATTTATTGAGAAACAGCACATCTTTTTCACGGCAACGGCTCCGATCGAGGGACGGATTAATGTTTCTCCAAAAGGAATTAATTCGTTTCGAGTGCTGAATCATCAGACGGCGGCTTATCTCGATCTCACTGGAAGCGGCAATGAAACGAGCGCTCATCTGCTCGAAAACGGTCGCATGACGATTATGTTTTGCAGCTTTGAAGGCAAACCTGTGATTTTGCGTTTGTATGGAATGGGGTTTGTGATTCGTCCCTGTGATGAAAAATGGGACACACTTTATCCGTTGTTTGAACCTGTTCCAGGGACGCGGCAGATTATTTTGCTCCAGATTGAGTCGGTTTCGACTTCTTGCGGGGGCGGCGTTCCGTTGTATGACTTCGTGAGCGATCGAGAAACGTTGATCGATTGGGCGACGAAGAAGGGCAAGCCAGGATTGGAACAATATTGGAAGGATAGAAATCAGGTGAGCATTGATGGATTACCCACGCATTCGTTGATTTAGCGTTCAAACTGACGAGCAGTACCTACTTCAGTTAGAACACTTCTGAAAAAGCCCCCCCGCCCCCAAGTTTGGGGGAGCAAGAGTCTTGAGCAAGCAGAATTGGGGGCGGGGAGCGACTCTGAGCATGTCCTAATCTAAACTTCTAAGGCTATAGAGACAGGATTGAAGCCTTGCTGCACCTTTTCACGTCTCTATTTTTATTTCGGTTCCGGCGATGGTGATGCAGAAGGTGACGGAGAGGGCGATCCCGTAGGTGACGGGGATGGAGAGGGCGACCCTGATGGCGTAGGTGACGGAGAGGGCGAAGATTTAACGGTTAATGGAATGCCGTTACTGGTCGATCGCTCACTGATATCCAACTGTCGAGGATTCGTTTTTGCCTGAACCTGCGCCTGTGATAAATTTCGCTCATACCCTGTAAGTGCTTGACGAACGCGAGGAATTTGCGATGCAGGTTTGAGAATATCGATCGCTAATTTCCATCGATCGATGACCAAACTCCAATCATCTTTTGATTGAGCCACTCGCGCCAAATTTTCCGCACTAATCGCTTTATCTTCCGCTTGACTCAGTAAAGTCTTTAAGTCATCCTCAGAGAGCCTCTGTCCCGGTTTCGCAACCACGGTTCGAGGCACTTTAATCTCCGATTCAGATGAACGTGGAGCCTCTGGAAGCCGCGACACATAGCCTTTTTTCTCATACGGAGTCGGATCAACCGGACGCGGCGGTGTGTATTCGATAATCCGAGTCGGAAGCGGATTACAACCCGTCAGCAATCTCAGTAATAACCATCTCAAGCCCTTCATACAACCTGGAACAAAATCGACCTAGCTAGAATGCCTCGATTTCAGTTTTCGCGCACACAACGGCGTTAAAATTTCTTAAGGAAGTCGTGATGTAGGTTTGCAG
>JADEXW010000053.1 GCA_015206935.1 Pseudanabaenaceae cyanobacterium LEGE 13415
CCTTGAAACTATCGAGACTTCCGAGCTTGAGAGTAATCACATCAAACGGCAAATTATACCGATGTTGATAGTCTCGGATTAATTTCAACGCATCTGTGTTCGATCGACCTAAATGCCCCTCAATTCGGTAGAAGTTATAGTCATCAAGTCGGTAGGTCAATTCATTAAAGACGTGATTGCTATCTGAATGATAGTAAGCAGGCTGATGCTTGCTGCGTCCTTTTCGGTAGGCATCATAATTCCAGAATTGATAAACCTTTGGATAGTTAAGATAGTAGGGAATTGCCTGATCGCTAACCTGAGCAGATCGATCCGGACTCTGTGTAATTTTTACCGGAGTTTTGTAGAATGCTTGAGGTAAAAAGCTTTCTTTTCCATTTTCAAAATCACAGAGTTTCAGTAGACGATCGTAAAGATGGCGTACCTGCTGAACTCGATATTGATTGTTGTTGTAAATTCGAGTCTGGATAAACTGACTACGATAGCTAGAAGAGACTTCAAATCCTTGTTGATTCAATGGGGGAACGAGTCCTAGCATGAGAAACTGCGGAAATCGTCCTGCATCTGGGGCGGCATCATCCATTAAATCAAACACTGCCTCGACTAATTCTGCATAAGCAGCAACAAGCTGGCTTAGATAGTCGTAGAAATATTGCAAAGTATAGAGGGGTATAGCATTGTTTGTTCTTGAACGAAACCGCTGAAGCAAAGTTGTAAGCGATGGCGCTAGGGTTGCAAAATCCTGTTTAGAATTAGGATGAAATGTACTAAAAAACGGTGAGAAGAGCCGAAATAGCTCTGGAAATGCGCGATCGATTGCCGCGATCGCAGTTTCACAAATCCGAAAGTAATTCTCCTGAAACGTACTGTAATCCTTGATTTTCGTCAAATCGACACTATTTTCGACTTGACCAAATCGTTGAACTTGGAGCCTAAACTCTTCTGCTTCAACAAATCGATCGCGAGCCTCAAAAATTGCAGCCGTTCCTGCTCGATCGCTAAAGGTCTTCCAAGGTTCTGGCAACTGGCTAGTTGGATAACCTGCACGCAGCAAACTCTCGGCACTGAGCATTGTAGAAGGCGCATTTTGGGGTTGCGTCCTTGGCAGGAGAAAGAAACGCAAGCGGAAAGTTCGATTCTTCGATCGCTGCTCATCATAGTTAAGTTGGCAAGTTTCACCGCGAGGAATGTCTATCCAATCGTAAAGGACAACAATAATTTGTTGTTTTAATTCTTCTTCTGTTAGAGGCTGGACATTATTTCCGGTTTGCTCAGTTAATAGTTCTTTGACAAGATAACTCTCCTGACGAGACTCGCTTCTGATGAAAAGATTTTTAGCGATCGAGATCTCTTGATAGTGAGTAAATGCTTTATTAGACTCTGGCTCAACCTTTCTTTGAATGAAAAAGCCTTCTGAAGTCAGCCCAAAACCTGGAGCAATTTGAATTCGAGTGGGATTGCTAAAATGCTGTACCTCTAGCCCCTGTACAATTCCCATGCCAATAAAGTAGGTACGAGTTAGCTGATCCAACTCTTCAACATAATTGACAATTCCGTTGAGATCCTGATCAGTCAAGAGCTGATTCGGCGTGAAGATGGGATAGTTTTGGGTCAGTATAGAACTAATCATTAGCGCTTCCTAAAATAGATTGATTGAGAACGATCGGATTCGGTTGAGAATGGTCTTGGGAACCCGCTAGAGCGCCTTGAGGATAAACACTTCGCAATTGAGTTAAAAGCTGAATCAAACGACATTGTGAATCAGCTAAATCACAGGCAGTCTCTTCACAAGCACTCTGCGCGAATTGCTCTAGCCAGGTGCGATACGCCGTTTCAAATTGCTCCATCTGATGCACCTCAACCCAAGCAATTTTTAGAGCAACATGGGCGGGAGCTTCTGAGCGCAGTGTTTGTTCTATAAAGCGCCGAAAATTGATATCCCGAAATCGAGCTGACCAGTAAGGTAAGACGATCGTGACCCAAAAAGAATAGGGATCTCGGAGCGCTATAGAAAATGGACTGTCATCTGTACCTTCAGGATCAATCGGCAACAGTGTTTCTGAAGAATCCAGCGATCGGCGAGGACGTAAAAGAATGTGTTCTAGCAGATGAAAACCTTCGTCATTTACTTGCTGCTGGAGTGTTTTGATTGCTTGATCGCGATCGCTTTGATTCTTATAAAAATGACTTGCAATGATTTGGTCTTTTGCCTCATTTGTCAATTCCCAACCGTAACCACCTAATGCAGAATTATTTTGACTATCAATCAATCGAAAGTTCTGACTATTCCCCGGAATTTCGACTTCTACTGAAGCTAATTCCATGAGAAGATTGCCTTGCTCCCAGCCTGTCTGCTCATTCTCATAGCGCTGAGTTGACTGTAACAAGATAGCTCCATCCTGCCCATAAATTCGACCGACGTTTGCAGATGTTTGTGGATTGAGAGAGGAAGTTATCCGAACACTACGAACGAGCAAAAATAGTCGATCGACAGCGGCATCTCGTTCTTGTTCAGTGGCATAGTGTCGCGGATGAATCGCGACTTTACTCTGACAATTGCCGGGTCTACTCAACACACCAAAACTAAACCCCTCAAGGTCAGTGCTAGAGTATCGCAATCCTGGCTCAAACAACACACCTAGAACCATTTGGTAAAAGCGATCGCGTGCTGTTGCTGCATCTGAAAACAATTGTGTTGCTTCTAATAGAATTGCACCTGTACGATCGCTGAGTTGACACCGATAGCGCAAGTTCTCGCCATCTTGAACCGATTGGACGGATAGAAAACGCTCGATCGAGTTCAGGCGCTTAAACAAAGTCAAAGGAACCTGCTCTGTTTCCGAAATAGCAAGCAGTTCACCTTGTTCATCTGTGATTCCTAATGCGTAGTTTTGAGCAGGATTAACATAACGATTTACATAGAATAAGTTCTCAGCAAACTTAACTGCATTCTTCCAAGCTTCCTTGGCTGGATAAGCGTTGAGACTGCGTAGAACAGTATGACCCGTAGCATTCTGCAAGACAAAGTAGTATGCTCCTCCACTCGATTGCAGCACAAACTCGAATTGTTCCTCAGAAGTCAATGTGACGAGAGCAGTAGAGCCAGAGCTTTCAGAATTGCTCGATCGAACTTCGGAGCATTGTCCAGCGCGAATTGTCGCTAGCCACTGGTCTAGGTCGGCATCTCGTTCTTCGGATTGAGCAAATCGTTCACTCTCAGCTAATACAGTTCCTTTGTGATCGATCAAGGCGTATCCATAGTGCGTAAATCGAGTTTCGCGACTAGGACTCTGGCTTTCTCTTTCTGCATTGCCAGTCGTTTGGAAGAGGATAGGGCGATAGTTCTGCCATGCTCTTAGTTGCTGTAGGAGGACAGTCGCTTTCGTGATTGCTGCCTCTTCAGAGAAATAACGCTGAACTCCTGTAAATTGAATGTTCGGACGGCTGTTCAATTGAAAGTAGTATAGCTCTCCATCTCGCTGAATGGTAATTTCTGGCGGTGATGAAGCGAGGTTTTGCAGCAATGTGGGTAGGGCAGTTGCGCGATCGACTTGCGAAAAGAAGTGAGTGTGATATCTTGCTTGAATCGGCTCGTCATTGTCGATCGCTTCGACTTCAAATCCATAGTGATAGAAAAACTTGTAAGTCAACGGCTTGTAATAGTTCTCACATAGCGCAAACGATAGGAATTTCTCTAAACCTGCTTGTGCTGCTGCTTGAGTCGGATAGATTTGCTTGTTTGTTAAGGTTTGAGAACCGCACTGAATTGATACAATCCAGCCGCCCCGAGCAGATTCAACCTTGTAATGATTTAGATTGCGCTGCTGTGTGTTCTCGATGCCAATCAAGCGAGAAACTCGTTTTTTGAAGCCTGATACATTATCTGTGTTCCAAACCGATCGACAATTGCAGTAATTGAAGCCTCGAAAGCGATCGCGACTGAGTTCAGGATAGTCTTTGAAGAAGCGAGCTTTTTCCTGAATGAGATGCCGCTCATGCTCAACCTTATCTTGATGGTGATCAAACAGTTTATAGTTCAGCAAAACATAGTCTGAAAAAGATTCAGCGAATCGAGCTAAGAGGTGATCTAGAAATCGACTTCTGCGATCGCGAGCTGTAGCTTCTTCCTCTTCAACTGCATTCAAATAATCCTCTTGTAGAATGTCCTGAGATCCGGGGAACTGAATCGGTTGATCAAAGTAAGTTTGTATTTCCTCGACTTTCCAGGAAAAAAGATTTCGTGTGTGGGAAAGTTGCGATAGATAGTTTGCAAGCAATTGATCGAAAAAGACTAAATAACCTTTCAGTTGCTTTACCTGCGCCTGACGTTGAACCGAAACGGGTTCAGGTAAGCCATCTTCGCTAATTCCATAAGTCAAAGGAAAGTCATGATGAATGGAATAATGATTTGCTAGTGTCGCAAAATACTGACCTCTAGGAATTGCAAGATCTAACTCATAGGGATCGCGTTTTGTCTTGATATAAGCTGCTTGCTGCTCATAATAACGACGCTTCACTTCATCGAGGTTGACCCGCACAGGCAATCCGTTTTTGAACAATCGAATCATTGAGTTTTGAATATCCAAAACGGGGCGATATTGCTCCGTCAACTGAAGATACCAAAGACTTTCTTGAGTTTGAGGCAATCCATTAATCGAACTAGCAAGAAGTAACTTTTTGATTGCTGCAATGCCAGGAATATCTAGTATTTTTTGATAGAAATCTGAGATGTGAAGGATTTTTGGAAGTGTTAGCGTTTCAAGTTCATGAGTATCAATAAAACCATTGCTCTGATACAGTTCGCCTAAATCATGGCGGGAAGGTCTACCTGCAAAAATTTCCGCAGTGCTTTGATGTTTTGCTAATAGCTGTTGCAAAGTATAAAATTGAAGTTGAGGAACTAAAAAGCTTTGAATTTGGCTGTATAGCTCTACTAGCGCATCTTCGCCATCTGCATCTGCTTCTAGTTCAACATCTGCACAAACTCTAATTTCTTCTTCACCTAAAACCACGATATCGTAGATGTCTTCACAGAGATTCCGATAGCGGCACAAAACTTGTTTAACTTCATCTAAAACCCCTGACCAAGACTGTTCAAGCAGTCCACAAGCATTTTTATGATAGTTCGGATCAAGATCAAGATAAACTTTGTACAATCCTTTCGGATTCAAACGGAGGGGCTTATCTATTTGGTTGGGAGGAACTGTCAAAGTTAACCGATGATTTGCAACATCAATCCAAATCGGCGGCTCGTAGGTTGTTACTTTTTCTAACCAGGCATTATGCACCCCAGGAATATCAATTAATCGCTTGCGAATATCCAACATCGTGACTGGATTGCAAGTTAGAACTTGATCTGGCGTAAAGAAATTATCTTCTGAAGCATTCGGTGGTAATGTTAGTAAATCTTCAATGTCTAAGTTGTTACGGTAGCCTAAATCAGTGATCGCATAGCAAAGCACCTCAAGGATCGTGATTCCTGGATCATGCAAGTTATAGTCCGTCCAGATCTCACCAGACAATTGCTGGAGTCGATCGATACCCATTTGCCGCAAAATCTGGAAATCTAGATAAGCGGGAAATTGGGGGTTTTGCTTTGAGATGCTTAGGTATTTCAACATAAAACTTTCGCACTAAATCAAATGAGCAATTGCACTGAATAACAGCCACAAAAAGACAAATCCAACTCCCAAAGTGAGTAATGAAAGCAGCTTAGTAACCTGCGTTTTGAAGGTTGTAAACTCTTTCTGAAAGGTCTGTAGCTCTTGCTGAATTGCTTTGACGGTCTGGTTTAACAGTTCAACTTTGTCTTCTAAATCTTTGAGCCGCGATGTCCATTTATTGGATGTTCCGGGTGCTTCTTCGTCTCGACCACAAGTTTCTTCGTCTGCTTGCAATTCCCACAAAGCGCGATCGTAGTAAACAATATCTCCTTTTCGATAAGTTTGTCCCCGTTGCCACATGCCATAAAAGCGATCGTCTCGCTTGTTCAGCACCGAATTAATCAACTCAGCAAAATGAGCTTCTGAAAGCTGACTCTTATTCCTGAACAAGCTCCTAAGTTCAAGACGACTTTTGACGCTCGTAGCATTGACTGTAGTTAACATAGAATAGTGTCCTTTAATCTAGTGTGAGTTCTTCGAGAGCTTTGTAACCGAGCTGATTGGGCTGTGGTAGGCGTTGATTGTCCAAAGGCGTATCTTCCTTAAATTCAAGAATTTTATGGAATAGCTGAGTCGGTGTAGAAGCACCAGAAGTTAGCACCGATCGCGGAGACGATGCGATCGCTTCTCGAAGGTTCACCTCACCCTCTAAATTCATTGCAAAATCGATGATGTAGTCCACATAGTCCTGCTGTTCAATAAAATCTAGAGCGGCAGAATAGTAAAGCCTTCCACCAAATTGGATCTCAGCTTGTGCATCACTCGTCCAAGGAGCCAAGAAACTTGTAATTGCCTGGTTTAGCTTGCGGCTGTAGTAACCAAAGTTTGCATCATAAGGCGACTTGAACTTGACGCGACATTCGATTTGAACTTTCTCGTAGCGTGCATTCACCACTTTGATCTCTGCCCACGGTGAACTCAAACTAGCAATATACTCTCTAATTTTGTCGCGTAGATTGATGTTGACTTTGGGTTCTAGATCATAAGGACGTTTCGACAAATCAGGGACAACTGCTAGTGTGAGCGCACCCGGAACTAACTCATACATTTGATCTTGAGTTTCATCTAGCAAGCCATGATTAATGCACCGGACTTTATAAATTTCCGGGAATTTCTCTAGTACAAGGCGCTCATAGTCAAAGATAGTCACTGCGCGTCCTTTGTGTCTTAGCTGTTCACTGACTCGAAGATAAAAATGATCAGGGAACTCTTTTAGTTTTCCGCCAAAAGAAGTGTAAGGTTGCTCAACCGTTTTGATCTCTGGTTCTGCAACTTCAAATTTAGCGATCGAACCTGCGGCTAGAGGAGATGCAAGATGATTCGGATCATTCTCTTCATCGGTAAAGCTGACTTGCGCCGCTTGTGTATGAACATTGATGATTTCGCAAATTGCTCGACTCCGTTCTGTAACCCGCACTTTCAACCAGTACAATGATGGATCGAGAATCGTAGTCCCAGTCCTACTAATTTTTTCTGGAATTGCTAACTGTACAATTCCAGAAGCTACCAGCCCATTAGTGGTATCGCTAACAATGCGATCGCGAAGCGAAATCCAGGTATTATCTTCCAAATAGAACCACTCTACTTTTGTTTTTTCCAAAGCAGGATCGGCACTATCTTCTACCACTTGAAAGAGTAAAGGTAAAGCAGTCGGCGGATCAAGATCTTGCAAGCCGATCAATAGCTCTCCTTCAAACTCTGTGAACTTTGCTAAGAAAGAGTTGCTTTCTGGTTTTAATTCAGCAAAGCCATCAAATGGATATAGATGAAACAGTGAACAATCCTGTTTTTGTGCGATCGCACTATATGAAATCGAGAGCGATTGGACGACAGGCAGATAAGGTTCTTTTGGAATGATCGCTTCATTGTCTTTTGAGGTCTGAGATGTTGTTGCTTTCTCGATCGTGCGATCGGGTTTACGATAATAAGCGCCAATAATTGCTCTCTTATTGTCTTTGTCTACTACCGAAGTTGTCGCGACAGCTACCATTTGCCGAGCGAGTACCGTGGGATATTCATTATGGAGAAAATCGCTTCTAGGCGTATCTTCAGCTAGTTGTAGGCGCAAAAAGCTATCTTGTGTTTGACTGTTCCAAGGCTCGATCAGATGCGAATCGATTGCAGCATCTAATTGTAAGTTCGTTAAGTCGGTAGTTAAAGTAATGCCCGAATCGTTCAATAGATTGGAGGAAACCGAAACTGAAGACCAGGTTCTTCCATGCAGCGCTTGAATTGTTAATCGACCTGGATCGAAGTTTGGATTGACTTGATTCGGATTAGTATCATCCTCAGCAGAATCATAAGCTGCATAGATCTTAAGCCAATCATCTGGTTTAGGCTGTTCTAGTTTCAGATCGATTTTGAGTGCTGTTAAGTGCTTCTGAAAAACTTCTTGACTACCGATATATAGATTGTTTCCTGGTTTGGGTTGCGAACCAAAAGGCAGAAAAGGCTTGTTCGCGTCTTGAACAGCTACATCATTTTGGATGACTAAATCACGAACACGATCGACTATGATTTCAAGTTTCAGATCAATCAATTGCAGCGATCGCAAGAATTGATAAGGTGCTAAATTATCGAGTCTGTCAGCAGGATTAGAGTTCAATAATAGCAATAGTACAGGCTTGTTTGTCGAAAGAACGGCTCCAGGCAAATCAGCCCGATAAGGAAGCAAAGGAGATTGTTTAGCAGATAGGTTAATTTTCAGCGTTAGTTGCTCGATCGAGTTGGGTAAAGCAGTTCGGGTAATGGACAGTAGTTCAGCTTCCGTCCAATCTTTTTCTTTACCGCTAACTTTGATCTTAAAAAGCTTTTGTAGTTCAGAATTGCTCAAACTAGACAGATTCGGCGTTGAATCTGGTGTTGTTTCCTGGAGCATTAAAGTGAGTGTGATTGTGCGATCGCCTTCTTTTAGCAGCAATACATCTGACGCGATCGCAAGCCCTAGCGAAACCACATCACGAAAGCGATTCCCAAAAGGCAACCACGATTTAACTAACTGCTCCTTCGGAAATGCACCCCCCTTGCCATCAAATGAGTTTGCGATCGCAGAAGCATACAACCCTCGAATCGATTGATCTTCACGCTCTAAGAACAGTCCTTTAACACTAGCAATCTTGGCTTTGTGAACCACGATCGCTTGATCGAGCTTGTAAAACAATTCTTTTCCGATCGCGTCTTTGCCTGCCTTGAACCGAGTCCCCGCAGGTACTTCAAACTCAGTTAGAGTCGGAAGTTTTGCAAGTTCAAACAAGAGATGCGCGTGATCAGGTTCAGCATCTCTAGCATTCAGCCCTAGCACCCGACGATAGAAAAAATCGAGATGTCGCTGAGTCATTCGATTTAAGTCATCCTGAGCCGGTCTCATGACCTCCCAGAACGCAAAAAACAGTGCCAAATGCGGTTGCAGATCTTGTCGATCGCTTAAGCTAGTCGATAGATAGTTCGGCGCATCTTGGATGATTTGGCGATAAGTTTGAAACAATGCCTGAAAAACAGCATCCAACTCAGCGCGATCGCTCGATTCACGATCTGCAAGTCTCCAGACAGAGGTTCGACGAGTGGTTAGATCAAGCTTAAATTGGGTGGCAAATTTTCGATAGAAATCGGTCGGACTGTTCCCGCTAATTTTTTCAAATTCCTGCATCCGAATCAAAGGCTCAATCAGATTCGTTTTAACTAACCCTTGAATAACAGATTTCAGCGGTGTGTAGGGTTCTAACCGCTTGTCCCAAGTTGCGATCGCGTCTAATAGCTGATATTTCCAAACATCGAGGATCGTACTCAGTGTCTTGCCGGAAGGAGTTTCTAAAAAATCTTGCAGCTTTCGATCGTAGTTATCTTTAACAGGTTGAGGACGAGTTTTACTGATCAATGCAATTTGAACCGGAGTACTATTCGTAAAGAAAGTAACCCAGTTCCCTGCTGCTGCAACTTGATCAGGATGATAGTAGTGAACACTCTGACTTAGACGGTAAGCAAAGACTAAAGCATCTGCTAAATCTCTTTCATCGAGCTTGATAAAATCAGGCGACAAGGCAAACGAAGAAGCCTGACGCTGACGTTGACTCACTCCATCGCGAATTAAAGGGTTTTTGAATCTGTCAGAACTAATGCTCATAATCGTCAAATTGCATTAGGAACCAGCTTTTAGAAGCACACTCGCAGCCTGGGCACTCAGCACATTACCTGCGCCCACTGAACCCGGAAGCAAGTTGCCAGTACCTTCTTGAAGATAAAAGGGATAAACGATATTGAAACGAGAATTGGTATTCAGGATGGTGTAATCGATCGTAAAATTAGCCCGCCCTTGCAACTCCTCATCCATTGTTAAATCTAAACGATTCAGCAAAATGCGAGGTTCATGGTACAAAATAGCAGTCCGAATCTGTTCTTTAATACTGCTCGCGATCGTTGCGCTCAAAGGTTCAAAGACATAATCTTGCAGGTTACAACCGTAAGTCGGTTGCATCACCCGTTCACCCAAAAACGTCGAAAGCAAAATTTGTAAACTCTGCAAAATGTCAGTTTCCGCAGTAACCAGTTCTACTCCAACACCAGGATCAAAGCTCGGAGGAAACGCCCAACCTCGACCTAAAAAAGCTTTATCATCAATGTCCATTTCAACCTCCAATCAACACAGTAAATGCTCCGACGACAATTGATCCTCCATGCGCTGTAATATCTCCAAGACGCGCCGCAGGTCTGCCACCAATCAGCACAGTCGTTGATCCCATTGCTATAACATCCGGTGGGCCAGCACAAGTGCAGAGATCCCCGACCACAGCAGCAGGTAGTCCCGCAATTAAAACCGTTAGCACACCAGGACTCATCACCGGGCCACCCACATGGGGAACAAGCCCTGTCACCATTGGGCAAACGTGCATATCAGTGAGTCGCGCGGCTGGTTTTCCCATCGATTTTCTCCTGGTTCAATTAATCTGGACTAAAGAGCCTCTCAGAACTGCGATCGCGCTGGTCGAAACTTCCGCACCCGCATTTCCTTCTGCCTTGAATTGAACATTCGCTTTCGCATTCACATTCAATCCTTCAATCTTGGTATCTTGTGTTGCTTTCAGCGTTAGTTTTCCGGTCGCTTCAATGGTGATATCTTTAGGACTTTTCATCATAATTCCGCTATCATCCATCACAAGCGTATTGCCATTTTGGTCTTTCAGTGCAATTCCCTTGTCTTCGTCAGAAATGACCACTTTGTTGCCGTTTGGTGTTTCAAGTGTCATCACTTTTTTGTCATCATCAAACAAGACTTTCATCTTCGATCGTGTAAAAAAACCTTTCTGATGATTCTCATCTTTTCCTTTTAGCGGTGCTTCCTTCGTACTACTGTTGAGCATTCCTAGCACAATTGGATCACGCGGATCATCATTGAGAAATCCCAGCACCACTTCGTCTCCAAGTTCAGGACGGAAGAAAGAGCCGCGCTCCTTGCCAGCATCGAGTGTTGCAATTCGCGCCCAACTGCCCTGTGCCCGCTCATCAATCAGCGGAGATCTGACCAAGATTCGATCCTCACCATTCGGGTCGTCCTGCAATTGCACGACCACACCAATTTGCAAGCCGTTCACACCCGGAAGCAATCCCGAAGCAGGTTTCTCAACTAAATCAGCAGTGTTGTAAAACCACTCTGGATCAAGTCCAAGCTGCATCGTGGTAAACCAAGCGTTACCCACCATTTCATGCCGCACTCCAGAAACATAAGCTAACCCATTAAACCGCTTCCCTACGCCTGCGAGTTCAACCAGCGTATCGGGTTTAGCATCAGGATATCCAATGATTTTGACTCGTCCTCGAATCTTTGCCAATCTACTTTTCAGCAATTGAGCATCTGCCCAGGCTCTGAGTTCTTTCTCTTGAATGCGACCACTATGACGCAACTCTAAATGCTCTAAACCAATAACATTCGCAAGTTCCGAGCTAGACAAATCGCCGATCGTACTAATAGAAGGTTCAGATCCTTTAACTTCGATCAAGGCTTGGTTGGTATAGCTCCAAGCTTTTGCTTTCACTGCTTTGTATTGAGAACGAACATCCATTTCGGCTTCAAACTCTAGCATGTTGGTTCCGTAGAGCAGTTTCCCTAAAGGGGTTCCATCTGTTTTTGGGGGCTTCACCTTGAGGTTGCTATCTTCCGCCAAGACAATTTGCCCATTCATCTCGGCTCTCGACAAGATGAAGTCCCAGTCTGTTGTGTAGTATTGAACGATTTCAGGATGCTGATCTTTGGTGTTTTCAATCTCAGAAGTGAGGGCTTTATAGCTGCGGAGAATTGTCGCGATCGCATCACTATCACTACTATTGGTGAAGTAGCGGCTATGACGACCCACAGTTAGTCTTGTTGCAGCATCTTTGCAATGAAGTGTCAGAATTGAATCACCATTTGCGCCGATCTTAATTGCCTGTTGAACGATCAATCCTTGAAACATTTGCTGATCGTTGCCGTCGTAACCGATCGCAATACTCACCGTCTTTCCTGGAACTAAATCCGAGCCTTCACTCGCTGAAAAATTCTCTTCAGCCGCAGAGCCATCCCGTAAGACCACGCGAGCCGTCGGAACCCGGTTGACAATGCGATCGACAGTGACAGAAAGAATCGTATAGAGATTCGAGATGTCTGTTCCTTCAGAAAGCAGTTTGAAGGTCGGAACACCGTATAGTGACTTGTTAGAAACAATAAGATCGCTCATAGCTGCGTTTTATCTAACGGTGGAAACTTCAAATCAGTGTTCGGTTCAAGCTGACGGAAGGAAACGAGACCATTGACCTTAGCAATTTGAAGATAGTAAGAAGGATCGTCATAGATGCGGTAGGTCATGAGGGGGACTGTATCTCCTGCAATGACTTTCCGAACATGAGTGAGATCAGGAGATTCTTTCTTCGCTTCACGCTCTGGGTCGGGTGTATAGCCCGTGAATGTTGCGCTTAACTTTGCTCGTAACGGGTGTCCGCTAGGAGCAAAGAGCGTGTAGGTCACTTGGAGATCCGTGAGAATACATTTGAAGCCATTCTCGCCCCCAAAGCCAAAGGAAAATTCTCCCCACAGTAGCCGGATCAGGTTCGGTTTGTGGGTTGCAGGATTCATCGTGTAGGTTAGTTTGATGAATTCCTGTAACTGCGAAACCACATCGTTTTTGTGAAATTCACCCGCCTTTTTTTTGATCGGTACAACCCCAGTTCCATCTAAGATAAAATCGAGCTTGAGATCTTGAGGCGGCGTAAACTTAAACTTTGGATCATTGTGCTGTGATCCTTGAGGTTGCTCCCGATTGTAAGTGATCTTATACTGCTGAGAAAATTGCTCTGGATTGATCGACAACTCAAATGCACCGATCTTGTTGTGAAAAAAATCGTCTTTATAGATCTCTAGCAAGACTTTTTCGATCGCACCCCCTGAAGAAGCTACCATACGCTTATCGCTCCGCCTGTTCTTTGAGAATCGTTAAAACTTGAGCAACGCAAGCCGCAACAATATCCGCTTGCTCCTCAGCCCCGATGCGACTTTCCGACCGCTCTTGAGTTGAAGATTCTCCTTGCTCTCCACTGTTTACGGAAGCTTTGATTACTAACTCTCGGATTTCTATCGGCATAAGAGAAGTCTCCTAACGCGCGGGTGGATTGCTGCCTTGTGGCTTAAAGTAGCTATAGTTGAGTTCTAGAGATTCAATCGCGATCGCGTTTTGTTCAGCATTAAAGTCTGAAACCGACCATTTTCTGGGGTAAGCATTGATCACATCCCAACCCATTAACGGTTCGCTTTTTTCGGGTGGCTTTTTCGGATCAGTGCGCTTCACATGCAACAATCGCACTTGCAGATCGACAGGGTGAATGTCCAAGTTCAGAATCGCTTTCATACACCAATCCGATAGTTTCGAGTCCTTAACTAGACCGCGTTTGAGAACCAGAGGTGGATATTTACTGCGGACAGGCAGAATGTGTTCATAGTAATTTACACCTCCTTCTTTAACAGTCTCGGTCTGCAATTCTGCATTCAGACCTGTGACGCTCTGAAACCGATTCTCCACCTGATCGAATCCTCCACCTAGGAAAACAACCTCAAAGAAGAAACTGACTGGCGGATAAGCATAGTCCATAACCCATTACCCGTTCTGAATGGTCAAACCTTCGTGAGCAATCTCGATCGTTTCGATCGCTACTTCATTCCCATCACTTTTTAGGTCGCTAGATTGTACTTTGGTGGGCCAAGCGTGTTTCACTTTCCAGACCACGACAGGTTCGTGCTTTTCATTCAGCAAACTGATCGTGAGATCCCGTCGCTCGATCGTATTAAGCGCGACTGTATTCCACCAGGTGTAGTAATCGTTATCGCCCTTGAATGTTCCTCGCTTCATTGTGATTTTGCTCAACTTCTGCATCCCTGGCATATTGAGCTTGTGATACTCTGGCATGTTACCTTCACGATATTCGATCATGTCCGTTTCAACCGTGAGTCCGGACACTTCTGTAAATCCGATTCGAGTACCGCCCCATTCCACCTGAAAATGGAACTTTGGCATAGGATATTTAACTTCAGCCATGATTCAATTCACCTAGACGCTAAACAATCATTAACTTTCTGCCATCTTGTGCGAGAACTTCAGAATGATGAACTCAGCGGGTCGCACGACTGCTAACCCAATTTCAACAATCATTCGACCTTCAAGAATATCGAGAGCAGTCATTGTTTCATTCAGTCCGACTCTGACATAGAATGCTTGTTCCGGTTTTGCTCCCTGTAGCGCTCCTGCTCGCCATTGCAGAATCAAGAAGTTTTCGATCATTGCCCGTACTTTCGTCCAGGTATTCGCATCATTCGGCTCAAATACAAATTGCTCGGTCGCTTTTTTGATCGATTCCTCTGCCATGTTAAAGAATCGCCGAACCGGAACATAGCGCCACTCATTATCATTACCTGCAAGCGTTCGCGCCCCCCAAATCAAAACGCCTCTCCCTGTAAAGAACCGAATCGCATTGATCGATTTACCGCTTGTATCAACGTTCAGGTTTTCCTGCTGGGCGCTAGTAATCTTAATAGTGGGCTGAACGACTGAATTCAGGGCAACATTCGCAGGTGCTTTAAACACCCCTCGCGTATTGTCCACGTCTGCATATTTGCCAGCAACTAGCGGACTCGGAGGAAGCACTAAGGGAATGTTATCAATGGCAGCTTTAACTAAATTCAGCAAAATAGCATTGCCAGCATTCGTATTGTTTCCTTGAGGCAACAAATCGGACATTTTTTTGCCGTCTTGATCGCCCGGTTTGGAACGACCTGTTGCCCGATCGAGTAGCACATGCTTTAGGACAATATCGCTAGGTTGGTACTCATAGTTAAAAATCGTTTCAACGTTCGGCGTATAAGTTGCCCCATACTTGAGATAGTCCAGCGTCAGACTCAAAT
>JADEXW010000373.1 GCA_015206935.1 Pseudanabaenaceae cyanobacterium LEGE 13415
GATTAACACAGCCAAATGCGCCATTTTGGGACTTCAAATGGTTCTACACGGCTGGGCAACTAGTTCACGAATGGATCAATCCCTATAATTCAGAAGTTTTTGCAAAAGCATTTTGCCAATACACAAAAACTTGCGGCGAAATTCCGCCGTTCATTTATCCACCCAATGCTTTACCGCCACTTTGGTTTTTAGGATTCTTTTCGATCGAGACTGCTTCTGCAATTTGGGTTGGATTGCATTTGATGACGATCGCGGTTTTAGTCTGGAGTGCGATCGCTTTATTAAAGACAAGCTCAAAATCGATGTGGACAACTTGCGCGATCGCATGTGTCTTAATTCACGGGGTTGTCTTTGATCTGAGAGTTGGAAATGTTTCGAGTTTCATCGCCGCTTTAGTGCTTGGAGCAGTCGTTTTTGCGAAACGCGATCGACAGATTCCAGCCGGAATTTTACTAGGACTCAGCACGATTAAACCCACGCTATCACTTTTGTTTTTCGCATATTTTCTTTGGAAACGGCGCTTCACTTTAGTTTCAACAGGCATAGTTACCTCGGTTCTACTTGCCATATTAGGTTTAATCATTGTTCAAGTTTCGCCGTTAGAATTTCTTGCTGCCTATAAAGCAGGAGTCGAATGGACATTTACAAATTTGCATTCTAATATTCCACAGATTTCTTCAGGTCGAATTGATTTCGGCGTGATTGGATATCGCTGGTTTCCGAATCAACCGTTACTAGCAGGAATGATTTCTCGAACGATTATCGTTGGATCGATTGTTTCAACGATCGTTTATCTCTATCGGAATCGCAACAATCAGTCGATCGCTTTATCAGATGCTTCATTAATTGCCTGTTTGAGTATTTCATCGACTTACTCACAAGCACATGGAACAGCAATGCTAATTTTTTCAGTCGTGTTTTTACTCGATCGATTAATCAAGCAAGTTGAACAGGAACCGTTTAATTTAACTAGACTTTTCGTTTGGCTTATCGGGATTGGATGTCTAGCAATTCATACTGGGCTGATTATGTTTCGAGTTTTAGAACCGTTGAAATCAGCTTGGTTGAGTGGAGCATTACCGTATTGGTTTCGAGTCTCGATCGGGTCACTGCCAAACTATGCAATTCTTGGATTGATCATCGTTACTCTTTATCTTGCAAAGCCGCAATCCAAATCAACGTAAGGTCAATCAATAGTTTGTGTAACAGCTTTTTCGAGAATCGCCCTCTACACTGTATGTATGCAAATCTCTTGCGCTCCGCTGTTGTTTGATCGTGCCCCCTAAATTCCCCATTCTGGGAGGCTTTGAGCTAGAAAAATTTCTCCAATTCCAAAGCGATTTCCACCTTCAAAGTCCCCCAAATTTGGGGGATTTAGGGGGCACTAGCCGCTTCAACCGAAGCGAAAAGCTTAGTTAAATTCAAGTTAGATCAATCTAGAATTTGCAAAAAAAAGTAGAGACGATCGACTAAATCGTCTCCACAAGAGTCCTTTCAAACTTGATGCTTATCGTTTCGCCCGACTTCTTTTCGGAGGTTGGGCAGGCGCAGGCTTCGTCGTAGTCGGTCGAACTGTCTTCGGAGGCTCTACCACAGGTGCTTCAATCGGAGCTTCCGCCACATCTGGTTTATTGCTGTTCTCAACCTTGCCAATCTGATTCGCATCCGTCGCGATCGTCATTGCCAAATTCATGTTAAACACATCCGCCAGCCCGTTACTCTTCACAGTATTGCCGCCTGGATTCCCGATCGAACCAAAATCCGGTCGTGCATCTGCAACAATCACAACACCGTATCGGACATTCTCTTCAATGCGATTTTGGCGCAGAATCGGACGCGAAGAATGCGAAATTACAATGCCGTCTTGGTTCCGCAGCACTTGATTGTTTGCGATCGTCGGAGCAGCATTATCGCTGACTTGGATTCCGAAACCTGTGTTATCAAAGACGTTGTTCATAACTTCGCCTTGAGCATCACGAGCGATCGATAATCCACTAGCACTGTTGCGGGAAAAGACGTTGTTCGCGATTCGAGGAGCCGCATTACCGGACACGAACACGCCTTCTCTTAAGTTATTGATGAAAGTGTTATTTGCGATCGTCGGATTTCCGGTTTCGACCCAGATTCCAGTGCCGCGCGTATTTGGATTGGTGATGGTTAAGCCTTGAACGATTGAGCCTTTTTGAGCCACGATCGTTGTACTTTGACGGGCAAAGGTGGGACTGAGATAGCCGCCGCCACCTCGAATTACGATGTCTTGTCCTTTTGTGGAGTCGTTTCCTTGCAGGGTAATTCCTGATTTGAGTTGCAGTGGAAAGCGTTCTCCGGTTTCGGGTGAATAAGTTCCGGTTGCAACTCGGACGATTGTGCCTTCATTGGCTTGTTGCAAGGCATAAGAAATGGTGCGGTAAGGGGACGATTCAGATCCTGCATTAGCCCCGTCGTTTCCGATCGCAGAGTTGACATAAACCGTTCGAGCGGTTTGAGCATGAACTCCAGCAGTCGGCAGCGTCATTGCGCCGAACAGGAGGGAACCCGCAACGAAAAAGGAAGTCCGGGTTAAAGCAGTCTTAAGGCTAATCACAGGTTTTTTATTCCAGATAACGAAATTTGAGCCTATCGTAGTTTTCTCTACGCTGGAATGAATAGCACTGCGATCACATGCGAGACATGATCAGGATCACCTGAGATAGTAGTTTTAGAGAGAGTAAATTTACAGAGATGTGAAAGCGATCGATAAGATTACGCTTGACATCGATCCGGGTGAAATTGATCAATGCTTAACGCTTCCCAGTCACGATGTAAGCCACTCGCTTCCCAATATTTGCCGCGTGATCTGCCATGCGCTCTAGATGGCGAATCACTAGCACTTGAAGCACGATCGGTTCGATCATGCCTTTAACATCTGATTGACGCGCTAACAGGTTGTACAGCGTCTCATAATCTGAATCCACCACATCATCCCGCTCCCGTACATCTAAGCCAGATTCAGCATTCAGATCAGACAGCGATTCTAAACTCAGTGCCAACATTGCTCGACATCGATCGAACATTTGGCGAATTTGCCCCATGTGCGGCGATTCAGGATACGGAAATAATTGAACTGCCACGTCTCCCAAATTTTGAGCATAATCCCCAATCCGTTCTAAATCTCGAACCAGTTGCATTAACGCACTCAGAAGTCTTAAATCTTGAGCAACTGGGGATTGAAGCGCGATCGTATTTACGCAGTCCAGTTCAATTTGCTTATACAGTCGATCAATTTTCTTATCCAATTTACGAATTTGGTCAGCGGCTTCGAGATTACGATCGAACAACGCTTCTCTTGCTAGACAACACGATCGCTCCACTAACGCACCCATTCGCAGTACATCGCGCTGAATCCGCTTGATCTGTCGCTCGAACTGAACCCGAATCGGCTCTTGACCCTCTGGAGCATTTTTATGAAACATTGATTTTTAGACTGGGAAATCATGGGAACGGGCAACGAACGCTTCACTATAACAACAGAACCTCTAGAAGTCAGGTGTTGTAAAAAACGTTTCTATAGCAATTCGGTTTGAGTTGTGAAATTCGGGAAAACCCCCAACTCTGGGGGCTAAGAGTCTTGTCCCCCCAAACTTGGGGGTTAGGGGGCAAGATCAACCTTGCATTTCACGACTGATTTAGGATTGCTATATGTTTTTCATTTTAGAGCGATCGATTTCGGACAGGATCTAGTAACCTATAGACTTTCCAATCAAACTCCCTACCACTCCTAAAATAATGATTGCGAACCTTATCCCGACGAATGCTGCTATGTTTTCACCCGAAGAGTCTCTTGCTCCGTATTCTCAAGGTCACAGCCTGTTTGCCCAACTCCGAAGCCGTTTTCCTCAAGGGGCACTGGTTTCAGAACTCGTTCAGGTGCATGATGGGCAATTCGTCGTTAGAGCGATCGTTCAAGTTGGGACAACGACAATGGCGACCGGAATGGCGGCGGCTGACAAAATTGAAGTGGCAGAAGATCGGGCGCGGGTTCGAGCAATGGAAGTGTTAGGAATTTCTCCGACTGGCGGTGCGACGACGTTTGATGTGGCGGCTCGGACTGAACCAGAACCTCGAAAACAAGTTGAACCGAGTGTGGCAACTGCAATTCCTGAGATTCCTGAGATTCCTGAGATCTCTGAGATTTCACTCCCAGCGGTTGAAGCGTTAGTGCCAGAATTGCCGAAGAAAGTGACGCGCAAGAAAAAAGAAGAACCGATCGAAGCGGCTCCGGTTCCTGATTTGTTATCGTTTCCGGGTTTAGACATGCCAGAAATTAAATCTGCGCCTGTCGAATTTACTCGCGAACCTGTGGAGTTCACACCAGATTTTGAAGAGGACGAAGTAGAACCACCTGCACCCGAACCGATCGATTTATCCGATGCGATCGCACAAATTGGCACAGAAATCGAACGAATTGGCTGGACAAAGAAACAAGGAAGCACGTATCTTCAAGACACTTACGGAAAGAAAACTCGTGCAGAACTCGATGAAGATGAACTGATCGAATTCTTGCACTATCTGAAAGCGTTACCGTCGAAAGGACAGGGAATTCCCTTCTAAGAACTTATGCCGTCAATTGCTGCACAGCCTTACGAGTACGAGCTTCCAACCGAGTCAGAAATCGCGCTAATCGTGATTGATATGCAGCGCGATTTTCTTGAATCGGGCGGATTTGGGGAAGCTTTGGGAAATGATGTTGGACGATTAAGTGCGATCGTTCCCACAGTCAAGCGTCTTCTCGAAGGCTGTCGAGCAATGAATTTACCCATTTTGCACACTCAAGAAGGACATCGATCGGACTTATCCGACTGTCCCCAATCGAAGCTGAAACGGGGACGGGGAAATTTATCGATCGGTGATCCTGGCAAACTTGGACGGATTCTAATTTTGGGAGAACCTGGAAACGAAATCATTCCAGAACTCGCACCGCTTCCCGGAGAAATCTTGATTCCGAAACCGGGAAAAGGTGCGTTCTACAACACTGACTTAGAGATGCAATTGATTGCACGAAACATTACGCATCTATTAATTGCAGGAGTAACGACTGAGGTTTGTGTGCAGACAACAATGCGAGAAGCAAACGATCGAGGGTATGAATGTTTGCTCGTTGAAGATGCAACCGAGAGCTATTTTGCTGAATTTAAGCAAGCAACTTTAGAAATGGTACGGGCGCAGGGTGGCATTGTGGGCTGGACTGCGACAAGTGATCAAGTGTTGGAAGGATTGCGATCGCGGAAAGAATAATAGTACAGTGATCCGATCTGTTATGCCTTATCACGTCGATCCCCTAGCTTACTCTTTGAATTGCTATAGCATCCGATTTGAGTTGTAAGATTCGGGAAAGCCCCCAAACCCCCAAGTTTGGGGGCTAAGAGTCTTGTCCCCCCAAACTTGGGGCTTACAGGTGTAGGTTTGTGTTGAAACTGTGAGCAAGGACTCTTTCAGTTGGATAATTTAGAGACAAGAGAATCTGGAGGGGTCGCCATGCTGCGAAACTCTTCGCTGAAACAATGG
>JADEXW010000054.1 GCA_015206935.1 Pseudanabaenaceae cyanobacterium LEGE 13415
AATTTGATCAGAATAGTCCACCACCGAATTTTAACTAGAGCTATCGATACTACACAACTAGAGCATTGAGAGTATGACGAGAAACAGGATGAACCTGATTGATCGCTCTAATTTTCATACTTTAGAGAGAATTGAATTACGGGATTTCGTTTATATTATTGTTTGAACTCAAATAATTGGAGTCATAACAAAAGTATCGATCTTTTGAGCAATGAAATCATCGCGAGATTGAAAATTCTTTTAGAAATGCGTTGCTTGCTAAACTGCGATCATTGTGGGCTGTGGCGGTGCAATTCCTTCTTCTTGGCAATAGATAAGATAGCTCTCGATCGCTTCTTGAGCTTTTTCGATCGCTTCCTCATAACTTTTACCGGCTGTACAAGGTTGCATCACTAACTGGGCGAATTCAGGAATCGTCACCAAGTAAAGCTGATCTTCATCTGACCATTGAATGGTTAAGCTGTATCGATAGTTCATTCTTTTATCTCCTTGTCTTGCTGTTCCAACTCAGCCTTTAGCTGTTTCAGTTTCTTTTCTAAGTACCTTGGCACATCTTCACCATCTTGAAAGGCAATGGTGACAATCTGCGTCAACTGAGGATGCTTCCAGTTCGTATGGCTTCCTTTGCCAGATCGCTCAACAAATCCTAATTTAATAATCTCTTGTTTGTAGTCGCGAATTTTTCGAGGCATCGCTAAACAGGATTTTTATTAATCTTATTATATCGAGCAGCGATCGCTCCAGTTTTCATACTTTAGAAGGAATTGAATCCTAAAATTTCGTTTATATTATTGTTTGAACTCAAATAATTGGAATCATGACTAAAGTATCGATCGTTTATTTTTCTGGCACAGGTCACACGCATTTGATGGCAGAAGCCGTTGCCGCAGGAGTCAACCGAGTCGAAGGAGCCACCGCAGAATTAGTCCGAATTACAGGCGATCAAATCGTCGAAGGGCGGTGTCAGAATCAGGAAGCATTAGACAAATTGAGCGCGTCAGATGCGATCGTGTTTGGCTCTCCAACTTACATGGGAGGTGTCGCGGCTCAATTCAAAGCATTTATTGATGCGGCAAGCTCAGTTTGGTTCGTACAAGGATGGAAAGACAAGATCGCAGGCGGATTCACACATTCGGGAAGTTACAGCGGTGATAAGCAAGGGACGTTACTGTATCTTGCAACCAACGCGGCTCAACATAGCATGATTTGGATTGGGAATGCAGAGCCGAATGATGGAACAGTGAATCGATTGGGATCATATTTGGGCGTGATGGGACAAAGTGCAGTCGATATGAGTGGCGCACCAGCAATGCTTGATACCGGAGATCAGAAGACCTCGGAACTGTATGGAGAGCGAATTGCGATCGCAGCTCAACGCTGGAAAAAAGCATAAGATGGATGCGATCGAGGTTGGGTCGTTTGTATTTCGCTTGGCATCGATCGCATTTTACAAATCTAACTTCAGTCAGACGCGCAAATTTGTAGATTCAGTCTTGTATATCTGAAGTTAAGCAGGAAATACGATGCCAAAGCAGAGAACTCTCTACCTTGCTGCGCTGATTTTGTCGATCGTGCTTGCAATTCAACTGACGCTGATTCAACTGAATGTTCGCGGAATTCTATCAACTGCAAGCTTTTCGCTACTGGTTCGTAGACGGTTCGTCTCTTTGGAGTTTATTGCTCTCTGCGGTTTGTATCTAATCTGGCTCATTAAAAGCCGTCCACAAACAACAGCAACCCGATTTCTTGATCTTCTGAAGCCCGCGAGTTTACTGCTGTTGTTTGCTTGGATTGCTCATCCAATGACCAGCGACATTCAACTATATCTACAGTACGGATTGATGAGTCTGTATCGCGTGAATCCGTACCTCACAAATGCAGTTGATTTTGAGTCTGTGATGAGTACGTTTCTAGATTGGACTCAAACTTCAACTTATGGAGTTGTCTCGCTGCTGATCTTTGCGATTCCTGCAAAATTTGTTGAAACAAATGTTTTTCTGGGTGTTTACATTTTCAAACTGATCTGTGTCATTTTTCACGTTCTTAATAGCTATCTGATTTGGAGAGCGCTGAAAGCAACGACTTATCGAGATAAAGTCACACTGGCTTATTTGCTGAGTCCAATCATCGTGTTTGAACACATCGTTGAAGCGCACCTTGACGTGATTTTGTGTACGGCTCTAATTGCGATCGACCAATTCCTAAAAGCTCGGCGCTACCTTCTCGGTTTAATTGCGGCTGGTGTTGGATTTCTCACTAAAACATTGCCGATTATTTGGATGCCGCTGATTGGGATGTATCTCATCCGAGAAAGACGCTGGAAAACAATCACTAAATTTGCAGTGATTTGTGCGATCGCAGTTTTAATGCTGTATCTGACAGTGTTCCCTACGATCGATGCTTGGAAAAGTATTCTCAATCCAGGCGTAAAAGACATGACAGCGGGATCATGGCACACCGTACTTCAAGGCATCTTACTCCGCACTCAACTCATAGAGGGTTCCACTCAAGCCCTGATCTTTACTCTGTTTGATCGCTTCACCCTGCTTTTGTTTGCTGCCTACTATGGCGTAACGCTGTATCAAATCTATCGAAATCGAGCCATTCGAGAAAGTGAATTAATGGTCAAAATCGGCTGGGTCACCTTCGTTTTATTTGCTTTTGCAACTCCCTGGTATCGATCGTGGTACGCCTCGATCCTGTTACCGATTGCTGCTCTAAATTTACAATCCCCGTTTTTCGCGATCACTAGTTTCGTCTTCGCATCAGTCAGTACGATCGCTAGCCTGAGTCTAGGATATGAAACTAATACAGCCGGGATCATTGCTGCGATTTTAACAATGGGATCAGCGATCGCAGTTCTGCTCCTGCGCTCCCAAATCACACCCCATCTTGAGGCAAAATTCCCGCAGGAAGTTGAGCTTTCAACCCACAAAGTAATGAAATAATCGCTTTTGGTTTAGACTTCCGCTTGAGGCTTTTTCAGCGATCGTAAAAACGGATCTGCAATTAACCATACCGTGAGTCCAATTGTTGCGAAGTTCCGCAAATTGAGCAATAAGACCCCCAAAAGTTGCATCTCGATCAATGAATCGTAGAAGAAGGGAAAAATCGCAAGTGTTAGAACACAAATCGCGATAAAAATGCGGAGTTGCTGAGTGCGTAAAAATGGCGCGAAAGGCAATAACCAAACTAAATACTGAGGCGAGAATACTTTGCTGGTCACGATAAAGGTTAGCAGAATCAGCATTGAGCAAATTAGTAAGGTTTGAGTGACCGTAGCATTGTTCGATCGTCGTTCGAGTTGAAACCGCTTAAAGCAACTTAAAACGGCAACTGTCCAAGCGCTAATAAACACAAGGGGCAGGACTTTGAGAATGGGTTCTGCGATCGGTGTAACTAAATGGAACGCGCCATAGTTCAGAACAATATCAACCGGAACCCAACCGACTTGTTTTGCAAGCAATATCAGACCCGCAGCAATGCTTTCTAACTGGATTCCTCGCGCCTGATGGTACTGGGTAAAAACAAACAGATGCCCTAATCCAATCGGCACAAAGGGCAAAAGCGAAGCTCCTACAGCAAGGACACTTCCGCCCAAGAACTTTGATACCTCAACAAACTGTCGTCTCGTCAGATAATACAAGCCCAAAACGGGTAACAGAATAATCGGATACAGTTTTGCCATGATTCCTAATCCGATGGAGACACCAGCTAAGGTTGGACGACGAATGCTTACAAACCATACCGCCAAAGCAGTGAGTAGTGCAGGCAGCATGTCGAAGCGGCAGAGAATTGCTAAGGCGTTGAGAACCGCAAGCAAGGTAAAGATTGCGATCGTTCTTGTAGAGTCGATTTTGGATTGCTGTTTCGCCATTTTCGCAACGATTACGCCTGTAATGACGCACATCACCACATTTTGCAAAGCAAAAATAACGTAGTATAAATAGCGAAAAATCTGTTCAGGCAATGCTTTCAGAAGCTGGGGTAAAACGATCGGCAACAATGCTAAAGGGGGATACTCGACTGGGAAATCTCGATAAGGAATCTTTCCTTGAGCAATTTCAAGTGAGTAATTGTAATAGAGCCGCATATCTGCTCGAACAGCCGTAGGCAATATCGCCAGAACCGCGATCGGAATCAGTAGAAAAGTTGCTAGCCATAGTGAGCGATTTGCCTTGAAAGACCCGCTGAATCCTTGCACCAATTGATTCACCACGCTGATTACTCCGCTCTTACAGTTTCTAGGCAAGGAAACAATAACACTGAGTATTTACACATCTATAAATAGATAGATTAATTCTGTAGGGATGTTTAGAACGGCTCAGATATTGAAGTCTTTGGAAGCTGCCAGTAACACTGCTGCGAAAAAATCGGGAAGTAACTTGATTGAAACCGTTCGTGGGTGGGTTATCGACTCCGAACATAGAAAAGCACTTCGATCTTTTCTCATTCAACCGTTACGAATTGTACTGAGAATAATTGCCAATAGACTTGATTCAAATCGGAAAATCATTGATAATCTTGAAGCTGATCCATCTACCGATCGTGATAGACGGTAGCGCTTAATAATGTCAACAACGAACTTTCTCAAGACCTTAAACCGTCGGCAATTGATTCAACTCGGACTCCTTTCAGGAATGGGAGCAGCGGGATCAGTCTTGGGACTAAATTTATTGAATCAACAACGGCGCGATCGTAAAGTCATGATTCCGCCGATCGACATTCCGCAAACTAAAGATGCTGCGAATCCGATGGCTGTTTTGCGCGAGTTTGACTATGGAACAGTCACCCAGGAAAATGGTCGCACAGTGCGAGAATTTCGAGTTGAAGCACGCACCTCACCGTTACAGTTAAATGGATCAACTTCGTTCGTTACTTGGAATCTAAACGGGCGCGTTCCAGGTCCAACTTTTCGGGCAACACAGGGCGATCGAATTCGTGTGATTTTCTACAACAAAGCCGGACATTCACATTCACTCCATTTTCATGGCACACACACCGCAGAGATGGACGGTGTAAAGCCTGTAAAACACAACACGGTTGAAATCTACGAATTTGATGCAGAACCTTACGGAGTGCATCTTTACCATTGCCATATCGAGCCAATTACGCGCCATGTTGGGAAAGGCTTATATGGAATGTTCATCATTGATCCGCCCACACCGCGCCCACCTGCGGATGAGATGGTATTGATCATGGCGGGATACGACGTGAATGACGATCGTAAAAATGAACTCTATGCCTTCAACGGACTGCCAGACTACTACATGCACCATCCGATTCCGATTCAGCAAGATCAGTTAGTGCGATTGTATGTTTTGAACCTGATCGAATTTGATCCGGTAGTAACATTTCACCTTCATGCGAATATGTTCAAGGTCTACCGCACCGGGCGAACAATGGAGCCAACTGAGGAAACCGATGTGATCACAATGGGAACCGCAGAACGACACATTTTAGAGTTCAGTTTCCATCACACAGGCAAATTCATGTTCCATCCGCATCAAGACTATGTGGCGGAATCTGGCTGTATGGGTGTGTTCAATGTGATTCCGAATGCTTAGTTGAACTTAACACGCCGCTTATTGACAAAAACTCTAATTAAGCCACACAATTGAGCGGTGTCGCTGCTTAACTAGAAAGTTTCTCAATAGCTAAATCTTCTCTTCATTTCTGGAACCTCAAATTATGTCTATCAAGTTCAAATTCTTAGCTTGTTTTCTCTGCGCGTTGGGCTTGAGTGTCTTGATTTCGTGCAGTTCTCAGACTCCAAACACCACCAGTTCTGCTCCAGCTACAACTGATACTGCTACCACTCACTCAATGTCTAATGGCAGGAAAATTAACATTAACAGTGCAATTTTGTCTGAACTTGACAAGCTAGAAGCAAAACTGGGTGTTCCGGCTCTTTCCAATAAAATTCAGGGAAGTCGTCCCTATGGCAAAACTGAAGAATTAGTGTCTAAGACTGTGATCAATCAGCAACAGTTTGATCAAATCAAAGACTTAGTGACGATCGAAGATATCAAGCTCGAAGGTGAAGCCAAAGATATCGATTACATGACCAAACTCGGCTTGATGAAAGGGCACCTCTATGTTGCAAAAGAACTATTAGACCTGAACAAGCCAGAACAAGCAGAACCTCATATTGGGCATCCGGTTGAAGAAATCTATGCAGATATTGAGGATCAACTACCTGAGCGTAAAGTAGCAGACTTCAAAAATCCTTTGATTGCACTGCAAGATGAAGTGAAAGCAGGGGCTAAAAATGCTGATAAAGTCAGTACTGGCTATAAAACTTCAATGCAATCGATCGAGACTGCGATCAATGCACTTCCCGAATCTGAGCGTCAATCTCCGAAGTTTGTTCTGCAAGTGATCAACGGATTGCTAGACACCGCGAATTCTGAATATGGAGCCGCGATCGCAAACAATAAAATTGCTCAAGTGATTGAATATCAAGATTCGCGCGGCTTTGTTCTCTATGCGAATGAACTATTCAAAGGCATCTCCAGCCCAATGCTCAAATCTCAGCCTGATGCAGAGAAGGTCATCGAACAGAAACTAGCTGAACTCTCAAAGACTTGGGCAGCCGTTACTCCACCTGAAAAGCTTGTCCATACCAGTGATGAAGTTGCTGGATTGATCAAACAGATTGAAAGCAACACTCAGAAAGTTGCGAAAGCTTCTTAAAAAATTGGGCAGATCAAGGTCTGCCTTTTTAACTGTTCGATGCAATTGATGGAGTTAGAGATGGATCTCAGTTCTGCGATTCCGACCTTTGTGATTACTCTGCGTGAAGGGGTTGAAGCTGCCCTGGTGATTGGGATTGTGTTGGCGTATCTCGATAAAGCAAACCGACGCAATTTGAGAAGCTGGGTTTGGAGCGGTGTTGGTGTTGGACTTGCAGCCAGCGGAATGATTGGAGCATTATTTGGCTGGGCAGTTCAGCAAGCAGGCGCGGCAGGCAGTTCTATTGAGCAATTTTTAGAAGCATCGTTTAGTGTATTAGCGATCGCTTGTCTGAGTTGGATGCTGATTTGGATGACGCGCAATGCTCGATCGCTCAAACAAGATGTCGAAGGTGCCATTGGATCAGCCTTAAAACAAGATGCTCAAGCAGGTTGGGGCATCTTTGGCTTAGTCTTTTTTGCAGTCGTGCGAGAAGGCTTTGAGACGGTTTTGTTCATTGCAGGTAAGTTTCAGCAAGGAATTGTTCCAACCCTGGGCGCACTGGGTGGAATTGGAGTTGCAGCCGCAATCGGGGCATTGTTATTCAAATGGGGAATTCGTCTGAACATTCGGAAGTTCTTCATGCTCATGGGAATTTTGCTGCTTCTGATTGTTTCAGGCTTGGTTGTGACTGCATTAGGACACTTTGATGCAGGAATGACGGCACTTTCTCAGGTCGATCGTAAATCCGCTTCACTTTGTTTCTTCTATGAACGATTTGCGAAACCGCAGGATCGTGATTGTGTATTAGGTGGAATGGTTTGGAATTTGAGCAAAGTGTTACCCGCTGAGAAGTTTCCTGGATCAATTTTGAGTGCATTGTTTGGATATACCGATCGACTTTATTTCGTGCAAGCGATCGCCTATCTCGCATTTTTGATTTCGGTCGGTAGCTTGTACTTTCAATCGCTACTTAACCCAAAGAAGCACTAAGGCTGTGGAGAAGGCGTTTCAGTTGGTAATGGTTCAGGCGTTGGCGTTTCAGTTGGCTCCGGAGTAGGCGAATCTGTAGGCTCTGGAGGTTCAGGAGCCACTTCAGGCGAAGGCGTTCCGGGAGTCGGTTGGGGAACGGGTCGAGAAATCGGCGATCGAGTCGGAAGCGAACGATCAGCAACTACGACTTGGATATCAACCGATTGTGTCACCTGTTCGCCTGCACGATTTCGAGCCGTGAGCGTCAGTGTTTTCACATTACCAGGCGCGATCGGGTAAGTAATTGAACCTTGAGATTTGACCGAGCCAGTAAAAGGCAAGAGTTCAACTTGTAAGCCTTCTTCTCCTTGAACTGCCCAAGAAACAACCACATTCGCAGCTTCGTTGCTTCCCACTGTAAAAGTATGAGTCAGTTGGCTCGTGGCATCTTGTCCATTGAGCGTAAATGAAATGATCTCCGGCTTGCGACCTTGTTCGCTCGATCGAGGAATAAAAACGGCTGCTTGCTCCGGAGACTGCGATGATCCCGTTGATTTTACCGTTACCGTTTCGGTTGTTTCTTCTACGATCGGCACATGAGCGTTGGTCTTATCAAATAGTTTTAACTTGTACTTGAATGCTCCAGCCTGTGAAGACACAAAGGGAATTCCCTGACACTGAACTTTCGTATATTTTGCTGGTTGTTGTAGAGTAGAAAACCACGGCAAATCGGGCAGCGGCAGTTCCCAGAACACGGGCGCGGATTGAATCGGCTGATTTGAATCAACCCGGCGGCAGCCGTTGTCTTGATCTGTTTTTGCTTGTAGCTCTTTTGGAATCGAAGTTGAGAAATCATAAGCTTTGGTTTGAATTTCTGCACCTTCATTCAACTGAGCAATCACTAATCGATCGAGCGTTTCAGGATTTTGCACTGTCCAATTGAGCCGAACCGCATTACTCGCTCCTTCTAGATAAGTTCGCTTGGTTGGACTGAATTCAACAATGTCTGCTGTGGTAATCGGTTGACGGTTGAAGCGATACAACAAACTCAGCAGCGTGAAGACTGTTCCTGCTCCAAGCAACATCAATGCAGCAAGTACCCATTTCGGTTGGGGAAGCCAGATGAGCTTTGCTTGCGGTGGATAAGGTGGATCTGAAATTGAATCAGTTGGAATGAGATGAAAGCTAACCGTTGACCGTAAAGGCTTACCCCACCAAGGACGCTGCCACCGATTGCGCGGAATGGCTCGGAGTACGATCGAGGTTTCCTGATTGGGCGAGATCGTCATTCCATCGTGATCACTCACAAGCTGAAATCGGTGTTCAGAATCTCGCGTGTCTATTCTTAGTTTTCGCTCCACATTGCCGCGATTTTTCACTTTGAGCGTGAAAGTAGGAAACTCTCGCGGAATCGATCGGACTTTAGGAATCAGTTCAGTTTCTAAGCGAATATCGGGTAGCACCTGCACATAGATCACATCCAGAGTGAGCAGATCAGGCGAATTCATCGAAATCAGTTGCAGTGTCGGAAAATAATTTCCTGCTAGAGTTCCAATCGGGGGATGAAACGTGAATTGAATTTCGCCACTTTCTTGGGCTTCGAGGCGCAACCCTTTCACCGGTTGAACAATGCCTAAAGGTTCTGCATCTTGATTGCGATAGTCGATCGTGAACCATTCTTCTGGAAGTTCTGAACAATTGAGATAGATTAAATCTGAGAGGCTCGATCGATTCTCAATATTCAGCGTGAATGTGACTGATTGACCTGGTTTCAATAGATAAGGCGCGTCAGACGTAGTAACAGGATCAAGATAAAAATTGAGTGTTTTCTTAATCCGGTTTCGTTGTATCAAGGGCACTTCAATCTGAAGTGGACATCGAATCGTTTTTTCAATATTTTGTTCTGATTTATAAGCAATGGTGTAGTGATAGATTCCTGGAGCCGCATGAGACGGAACATCGAAGTTTAGGGTAATGTTCCGCGTTTCACCCGGTTCTAGATGGGTGGGAGACGCAGGCGAGAAAGAATGCCATTCGATCAGAGAAAAGAAACTAGGTTCGGTCACTTCCAGCCAGAAATACACCGCAGAACGTTTGGCATCCGTTGCGGTATTTGCGATCGTGAAATTTTGACAGAACTGCATTCCGCGATCGGTTGGAGTGGTTTGAATGGTAGAGCGTGCCTCAATCTGCATTGAGTGATCTTTCATACCTCTGTTCCACGGTTGTCCGTTGCATAGTTTGACTCACACTTTCTCATATTGAAAGCATTTCAGCTCAAAAACAAAATTGTCTGTTTGATCGAACACATCGTGTCGTATTGCACTCATCCCAAGGAGACCGAATTCTAACATCATTTCTGTCTACAATCGAATGTTAGCTGGTCAGGACAGGATCGTTCTGACACTAAATTGTCACTTCATTGACACTGATGCGATGAAAAGTATGAGAAGTAATGATTAGCAGGAGAGACGATAACCTGAAAATCTGATGCACAGTAAGAATCGATCCATGTCCATTACTCAGGAAAGTACGACTGAACCAAAAACATTGGAAGGAAAAATCCTGAGTGGACTCCAGGGACAATATGCGATCGCCTCCCTTAGCGAAAATCAGCCGGGAGTGCGAATCTATCAGGGGACTGATCTTGCGACTGATCATCCTGTGCTAGTGAAAGAATATTATTCGTTTTGGTGGACGGCAGTAGAGATGCAGCATATGCAAGCTGCCCTGCAACCGTTAGAAACGATCGAACTTCATAGCGGCGGTGTTCAAGATTTTCGCCTGTTGATTCCGCAGGAAATGTTCGTATCGGTGAAGGATCAGCGCTGCTACATGGTTCTACGCTCTCCTCATCATCCTGGACAATCATTGAAGCAATACCTGGAAACGCATGGCAGCCTCTCGACGACAACGGTAAGACATTTTCTCTCACAAGTGCTTCAATCTCTTTGGTTCCTGCATGGTCAGATCATCGATTTTGCAGATGGAGAGACGCAGAAAGGGACAGCACACGGAAATTTGAATTTGAATAGTCTTTTGATTGTTCCTGAGTCGAATGCTTGGAATGATCAGTTTCAAGTGTATCTACGAGATTTTGCACTGTGGGAAAGTGTGGTTGCTCCGGAGATAGTGTCTTCTCGATCGCTGAACGAACAGAAACAGCAAGACCTCCGAGAGCTAGGCACGATCGCGGCTCAATTATTATTTGGCGAGCTAAATCCGCCTGAACAATGGAACCCGATTCAGGATGCGCGTTGGTCATCGATCTCTGATCAATCCCTAAAGCAATTTATTCAGCAATTACTGGGAATTGAAGCACCCTCCTTTTCTGGAGCGAAAGCTGCTCGGAATCAATTGCTTGCCCTGCCAGTGATTGAGGAACTGCAAGAGACTGAGACGAATACGGAATGGGAATCGATCGAGTTAGGACAAGCCGATCGACCTCCGTTGTATTTCAAGATTGCGTTCGGTGTAGCAGTTTTAGGATTGGTTGCGAATCTTGGATTGCTCTGGGTGAATAAGGGCGCGATGCAGCCTCCGAAGTTTGATTTTATTCAGCAGCGAAAGTAGAGCGCTTTAGAATCATCAATGCGATCTGTTTTTGTCACGCTTTGATGTCATTTATTCTTCAGTATCGAGGCGAACTCGCCGCCCTCACCGCCGCATTCATCTGGGCATGTGGCTCGATCGTTTACACCGGAGTCGGACGACAAATTAGCCCCCTTGCTCTGAACTTCACCAAAGGCTGGGTCGCGATCGTACTTCTGTGCCTCACGTTTCTGATCACCGGACAATCGATTCCCTCGATCGAATTCATGCCGTTTCTGATGCTCTTTCTTAGCGGCGTGATCGGGATTGGATTCGGAGATACCGCTTATTTCAGTGCCTTAAACTGCATAGGTGCAAGACGAACTTTATTGTTTGAAACGCTCGCGCCACCTTTATCAGCAATTCTGGCACTCCTTTTTCTTCAGGAACGATTAGCGCTGTCTGCTTGGATTGGAATTGGATTCACGATCGCAGGTGTCATCTGGGTAATTCTAGAACGCACTTCAGACCAACAGGGGAACTTTCGACCCCGGTTGGGTAGTCTGTATGGGCTATTAGCGGCAATCGGGCAGGCAGCAGGTGCAGTCCTATCCCGATCCGCCTTGGTGAACACCGACATCGACTCCTTGTGGAGTACCTTAATTCGATTGTTTGGAGGCACGATCGCGCTTTTTCTCTGGATACTTATACGCCAACAATCGCCAGAAATGATCAAACCCTTGCGCGATCGACGATTACTCACGATTATTGCTGGAACTGCCTTTATTAGTACCTATTTGGGCATCTGGCTCCAGCAAACTTCGCTGAAATATGCCACCACTGGAATCGCTCAGGCACTGAGTAGTACCAGTCCACTTTTTGTCATACCCCTAAGCAGCGCAATGGGCGATCGCGTTAGTATGCGATCCGTCATCGGTGTCCTGATTTCCCTTTTGGGCGTGAGTTTATTATTTTATCGCTCGTGATCGAAATCACTGGCATTTGTAAGTACCGCTAAAAGTAACAATCAGCACTTTGTATAATTCCCTTCAGCGGTTTGTTCATGTAACGTTATGCTGCGAGCTATCGTGATTCTACCTGCATACCTGGGTAGAACCGCATAGTATCTATAGAAGGGAGTGCATCGTGCGTCTAACGAAAGAGTAGTGGGAACATTAAAACGGGTTGAGATCCTGGCATCGTGCAAGTTTGAGGGATGTTTGCTATGCAGGTTTTGTTATTGATTTCGGGATTGTTTTATCTGGCGGTCATACCTGTTCTCTTCATTAGCTGGCTTGAGTTTTTCCGCCACGACGAAGACAATCTCACGATCGAAGACCAAAAAATTTCATGGTTCATCATCACGATCGCGAGTGTCTTTTGGATTGTGGCGCTCCCCTTCGCTTACGTAGAACTTTTGGATAGGTTTAAACGTTCTAGTCGAGCAGCGCGGCTCTATCAAAAAATGCTAGAGAATTCAAAGTCCCAGCCCCTAAGTTCCAATGATGAAATTCAGTTCACCAACCGCTAAACGGTTACGATTGCTACTGTTTCGTTCTGAAGAGGGATGGCGATCCCGCATCGATAGTGGAAACTAATAACTGAAGTCAGAGATTTTGCTGTAAATGAGAATACAGTTTTTGAAGCAACTAAAGATTTTAAAAAGCGCCTGGTATAATAGAAACGAATTTGCTACTGAGGCTGGAATTTTATGAGACCTCGCCTTTTTGTTTTGAAAGTAGCAGTTCTTACTTGCTCACCTGTTTTAAATTATCCAAGAACAATGAGAGCCAGGCTGCCTGGTTTTTTGTTGGGAAACTATCCACAAGTTCGTTCTGTACACTCTAGGGAAGCTAATCTGTGGGTCGCCTAATCTGAATCGAGCGAAATGCTCAAATTCAAAGCGGAGGAACCAATTTTTGGGGCGAATCTTAAACATGAGTTTGAGAAAGACACCTTCCAGTCTTAGCCCGTCAGCTAACTCCGTCGGCAATGGGAGGATGACTTGAATGGGCATCTGCCATTCTGAAGTCTCCTGAACTGAATCGATCGAATAGGTTCGATCGAATAAATCCCTCAACCCACCTCTCGTGCGTCGTGTAGTTAGGAGAGGTTGCACTCAATGAACGTTCATTCAATGTTGGTACGACTCCAAGGCACACTCGGTCGTGCTGATCTGGTACAAAAAATGGTTCTGATTCCCGCATTAGGCGTGGCTCGTGCGGAAGATTCTGAGATTAATCTCGTAGTTGGGTATTCTAATTCTCCAAGCAGTCAGACAGCGCTGGATTTGACATTGTGGATTGCTCACCAAACTCGGTTGGCGACTGGGAAACAAGTCACGGTTCAAGTTGTGTATGTGGTTGCTGACAGCGTGATGAATCGAATTTCGTCGTTTGATTCGGGTCGAAAACCGAAAGGAAAGCTTAAGGCTGAAGGAGAATGGCGGACAAGTCGAACTGCGATCGCGGAACTTGAAACAGCAACGAAGGCACAGTTCGGAACAGCGGACTTGTTTGATCAAGCCGATCGAATTCTCTGGAATGCTCGCTGTATGGCGGAGGAGTGGCGCGGATCGCTAAAGACACATTTGCGCTTTGGAACGGTTGCAAATGAGTTGAAAGCGGTTGTGGGAACCGAGAAAGCCTCGTTGCTAATTTTGGGTTGTGATTCACCGCAGCATCCATTGATCCGACAATTGGGTAAATCTTTCCCTTGCCCGGTTTTAGGAATTCCGTCGGTGTTAGAGGGCGAATAGATCCTACCGTAAAATCCTACCCTGTACACACAAGTTGTTTTCGCTTCGGTTGAATCGGCTAAAGCCCCCTAAATCCCCCAAATTTGGGGGACTTTAAAACTGGGAAGCGCTTTGGAATTGGAGAAATTTTTCTAGCTCAAAGTCCTCCAGGATGGGGATTTAGGGGGCGAAGGATTCCAGCGATCACCGATCAATCAATATGGTATCGGTTGCGATCGATCTCGAACTAGGAATGTTTAGCACCATCATTGCTGCAAAATCATCCGCCGTAATTCATTGCGAAATTCAGCGTCTAAATACTTTTCTTGGAGCGATCGCCATTCCTTAAACGCGCTCGTTCTCTTTTGCTCAAGCTGATTTGCAAAAATTGGACAGAGTTTATCGATCGATTCATCTAAATGTCGATCTAAGAACTGCTGCATCACTACACTGTCTTGAATCTGTCCTAGAACTTCTTGAATCTGCTGAAATTCTTGAACTTGCAATTGATACCGCTCACCATAAAAATCAGTGAATAGCGCAGTTTGATAGCGCAATCGCTTCATTTGCTTGCGAAGATCATGAAGCAAATCACCTTGTTTTAACTGCGATCGAATCGATTTTGGTGTAATCGGTGCAAAGATTTTCTCATCGCCTGCAAACTCAACACCAATTAGCCAGGCAGGATGTAACAGAATTTTGCTAATCAATGGCGACAAAATATCAGGTAGCACAGTTTGAATCGGTAACTGTGCGATCGCCCCTAATTGTGGCAGTGCTAACCAGTCTTCCATCGATTGTTTGAAGTCTTCGTATTTACGGGAGTTTAAGGTTTTTTCTAAACGATGGAAATCTTTCGATCGCTGATGATCTAATTTTTTCAAGGCAGGTTTCAGCGCTTTTTGTTCTGCTGCTGGCAACTCGACCTGAGATAGTTCAAGCTTGAGAACATCTAAATCGCGAACGGCTCCAAGAACTTGAGCAAATTTGCGAATGTTGGAATCATTAACAGCTTTTGGTAACTCCGTAGCAAAGCCGAACACTTGAATCGCAGTTCTGAGACGGCGTAAACCGACCCGCATTTGATGAAGAGATTCTGGATCGCGATCGGCAAGTACATCTTCTTCGTGTTTCATTGCCTTGCGGAAATG
>JADEXW010000374.1 GCA_015206935.1 Pseudanabaenaceae cyanobacterium LEGE 13415
AATTTACAGATGGCATTCGTGAGGGAGAACGCGATCATTTAAATCAGAAAAAAGATGCGGCTTAATTCTCTCGTACACCACATTTGACAATATCCCCTACACTGTAACTGTTGGTGCGATCGACAATGGTGATGGGGGTGGAACTGCTGCAATTCAACGAGCAGAATCTCGTACCTTCGTGATTTCAGTCGATGAACCGAATCGTCCGCCGCAGTTGAACTTTATTGGCGATACGGTTGCAATCATCAATCAGCCATTACGTCTACTGCTTCAAGCGGGCGATCGCAATCAAGAAGCCTTGGCGTTTAGTTTGACGGGGCTGAATAATGCAACGCTAGCCCCAACAACTGTTTACGGTGAGCGTTTGCTGGAATGGACTCCGACTCAAGCGGGAACCTACAATGTCACGTTGAATGTGAGTGACAGTGGCAATGGAACTGCTGCAAACATTGCGACGACCCAACAATCTTTCCAGATTGTCGTTCGCAGTAGTAATCAGGCTCCGGTTCTGAATGCAATCGCGCCTCAATCGGTTCGAGAAGGACAACTGCTCACGATTCAGCTTGCTGCGACGGATGCAGATGGCGATCGCCTCACCTATCGGGCAACGAATCTGCCATTGGGTGCAGTGCTTGATCCGGTTACAGGTCGATTGACTTGGACTCCAACGTTTACGCAACAAGGCACTTATACAATCGATCTCACTGCAACCGATGGCAATCGACTCAGCACACAGCCGCTGACCATTCAGGTTCTGAATGTCAATCAAGCACCGACTTTGATTCCTTTACCGCTGCAATCCGGTCAAGAAGGGGTGCAGTTGAACTTTGCGATCGCGGCAACGGATCTTGATGGCGATTCAGTTCGATTTAGTGCGGTGACTCCTTTACCTGAAGGAGCCATCCTGAATGCAAATACTGGCATGATTACTTGGATTCCAGGATATGAGCAGGCTGGGAATTACCGCTTCCAAGTGAGTGCGATCGATGCGCTGGGTGGAGCGAACGAGCAGGATGTACGGGTGAGAATTGCCAATGTCAATCGCGTTCCCACACTTTCAGTGTCGAATCGTGCGGTTGGGCTAGGTGAAGCGATCGACTTTATGTTAAGTGCGAACGATCGCGATGCGAATACGACGCTGGTTTATAGTGCCGATCGTTTGCCTGAAGGCGCAACCTTGGATAGTCAAACAGGTCGCTTCCGGTGGACTCCGGGTGCAGGACAGGCTGGAGACTACACGATTAACTTCACGGTGTCCGATGGCTCATTGTCGGCAACGAGAGCGATGCTAATTCGTGCCCAACTTGCACCAATTAATCCAACCGTTGTAGTGGATCTCACTCCGAGCTTTGCAGCAGTTCCAGGACAACAAATTCTGCTGCAAACAGGTGCATCGAGCCTTGCAGACATTGTGAGTCAGACGATGAGCGTGAATGGTCAAAACTTGACTTTGGATGCTCAGGGACGGGCGACCTTCACAGCTACGAGTGCTGGACGATTTGTGGTCGAAGCCACCGCGACGGATGCAGATAATCGGATTGGACGAACTCAAACGATTCTGCGGGTGCGTGATCCTCAAGATACAACTCCGCCGATCGTTGAATTTGCACCGGATCTCAACGGCAGTCGAATTGTGACGGCGATCAATTTAATCGGCACGGTTCAAGATACGAATCTCGATGAGTGGGCGCTGGAAATTGCTCGCTTTGGCTCAGATCGCTATGAAACCATTGGGCGTGGGATACAAACTGTCGGAAATCGTGCTTTATCGCAACTCAATCCGAATGGTTTGCTGGACGGCTTCTATCAGTTGCGTCTGCGGGCGAGTGATATCAGCGGACGCACAAGTGTGACGGAAGCGATCATCGAAGTGCAAAGTGCCATCAAGAAGAACTTTGTTGAGTCGAATACGGATTTAGCAACGACGATCGGGGGCGCTTCGATCAATCTGGTTCGCACCTATGATTCCTTACGGCAGGATGAAGCGGGTGAGTTCGGCAACGGCTGGTTCATGGCAGGGTTAGACACTGACCTGCAAACGAATGTGCCTGCGACCGGACGCGAATCGACTGGGGTTTACAATCCCTTCCATGTGGGCACTCGGTTGTACTTGACGGCTCCGACCGGAGAGCGGATTGGCTTTACCTTTGCACCGATGAAACAGGAAATCGCAGGATTAGTGTACTATACGCCTGCTTGGGTGGCGGATGCAGGAGTGAACTATACCCTGCAATCTGCGGAATCGATGTTGTCGATCGCAGGCAATCGCTTCTATGACTTGACCTCGGCACGTCCTTATAACCCAGCAAGTGTCACGGGAACGGCTTATACCTTAACGGCGATTAACGGCACTCAGTACGACTTGGATGCGGGAGGTCAGATTCGTGAACAGCGCACCAGAACAGGTGAAAGATTGTTCTACAGTGCCAGCGGCATTACGAGCTTGAACGGCGAAAGTGTGCGGATTGTGCGGGGTGAAAATGGACGCATCGATCGCATCGTGGCACCGGATGGTAGCCAACTCGTTTACAGCTATGAAAATGGCAATCTGGTCGCGGCTCGCAATCTGGCGACTGGTGACGGTGAGCGCTATGGGTACGATCACCAAAATCCGCATCAATTAACGATCGTGTCTGCTCGTCCCGGTGAAGCAGGAACAGCGATTCAGTATGGCGCGACAATCTCGACCTCTGAGATCGAGTTGGATTTAGGCAGTGCGATCGGCTTCAATGGTCGATCCGTTGCGGGAAGCGTAGTAGCTGGACAACGGGATCGCGTGACATTCAGCCTGCGCGACAGCGAACTGGCATCAACGAGTCGAGGCTTTGTGTTAGTCGGGGTAGAAGTCACAGGAACCGGAGTGGAATTGCCTGGATTGAACGGAATGACACCGCTGGTGCGGCAGACGAACGGCGGTCGTGCGTACGCAGTGTATGCCGTGGATCGCGCTGGATTGAATCTGCTCGAAATTGCAGGTGCGGGTAGTTATAACCTGCAACTGTCGATCGCGGGTGATGTGAACAAAGATGGCGCAGTCGATGGCACGGATAGCGGACTCATGATGGCGGCGTTGGGTAGTGCGATCGGGCAGTCTCGCTACTCACAAGCCCTAGATCTCGATCAGGATGGTGCGATCAATGCAACCGATGTTCAAATTCTGGGCAGTAACTATGGCTTTGTAGCGAATCGTGCGCCTGTTGTGAAGGCTACTTCTGTACTGACACATAAAGATCTTGAAACAACTGTTTCCTTATCAAAGCTGGCATCTGATCCAGATGGAGATAAACTGTTCTACCGATTTGCGAATGTCCAGAATGGGGCAGTGACTTTTGGTGCAGATGGGCAATCAATTCGTTTTACACCAACAGTGGGCTACACAGGTGTTGCCAGCTTTGAAATTATGGCAGACGACAGCTTTAGCACATCCACTCCTGCACTCGTCTCAGTAAACGTAAGCAACGGACGATTGCTCACTCTTGATTTTGTCAAACGCGACTTGAAGCTTGATAGTGGTGAATCAGCGCAATTGCAGGTGATTGGCGACTTTGAAGATCAACAGGATGTTGTCCTACCAAGTTCTTATCTCACATTTGGTATTGAAGATTCAACGATCGCAAGTGTCTCAACTAATGGTTTGGCTACTGGATTACGCGATGGTATAGCTATTTTCAGTGCTTCTCGCGATGGAATTGAAGCAGTTACTGCTATTCGAGTTGGAGATATTCCTAGACCTCAAAACGAGCAAAAAATTGATACGGCTTTTGCTGAGGAACGTGGTTTGAAACTCTATCCACAAGCTGTTACTCTGACTCCAGGTGTTACACGTCGATTACTTGTCGGCATTGAAGGATTCATCGATTCTCCAGATTTGGCACTTGCGACATCTGGTACCCGCTATTTCATCAGCAATCCAGATGTACTTACCATTACTCCTGATGGTGTGATTACAGCATTGAATAATGGGATCGCTAACGTCACGATCGTCAATGGCGCTGCTGAAGCCGTTGTTTCTGTTCAAGTTCAAATACCGCATTGGGGCGAAACGACGCTTGATAGCAGAGGAGGAGCTATCGAAGCAAGTGATGGCTCAGGAACGCAAGTAATGATTGCACCAGGCGCACTTCTTGAACCAACGAGAGTAAATATTAAATCACTACCAACGACGAATTTACCTCTTGAGATTCCAGCAGCCGAGTTTAGGGTAGTTAGTGCTTTTCAGCTTGATCTTGGCAGCCAAGTACTATCACAACCGACTCAGTTTGCTGTGAAAGCACCTGAAGATATGGTGCCTGGTACTGAAGTTTACTTTATGCGTTTAAGTGAGCTTCCCAATGAGATGGGTGGAATGACACCGACCTGGTTGATTGAAGAAACAGGTAAAGTTGGTGATGACGGTATGATCCGGACTCAATCTCCTCCTGCCCCAGGCAACAAGGTGAGCGGAACATTTGCTGTCGTTGCATTTGTTCAGGCTGGTAAATTTGCAGCCACAGCTAAGACTATCGCAAGAGCTAACTTTCTTGCAGAAACAGCAGCAATCGCAGTTCCTGTCACCACGGGCGTGGCGATTCTGAATCCTATCACTGCTGCTTTTGCATTGGGATTCACAGCGATTGCAGTTACTTCTGCTACTGTAATGACTGCTGCTCTTTTTGTACTGCTACGTGAAAAGGGATATCTAGATGCGTTAGTGATTCCAACAGTAGGCTTGCCTTACAGAACCAGCATGGGCGTTGACTTCAATGCGTCTGATCTCACTACTGGTCGAGTTCCTGTCGTTAATGCGCGAATTCCCAACACATCTGGTGGAAGAGCCGATGTTACACCAACAATTTTGAGCAGGCAGATTGATTATGATAGCGAAGGTGCATTCTTGCGAATCTTCGGCAAAAATTTTGGTGCAGTGCAATCTGACCTCAAGGTTAAATTTAGCTATGGCACTCAAACTTTAGTGCAACCCATCGAACAACTCTTGCCATTTGACGGTAGTCAGAGCGAGATTCGCGTAAGAGTTCCAAATGCTTTCCCCATCAGCGATGGTTTGAATTTTCAAATCGAACGCTCATTTGTAGGCAACGCTACTACTAGCAGCGCAAGTACGACTCCTCCGCTTAAAGATTACGTTTGGAACGTAGCTGCTAGACCGTTGAGCGATCGCATCACGGTCTTGAATGCAGATGACCCCCGAAAGCTTGTTGCTGAAAAGGGCGACGTTGAATTGTATCGAGCAAACATCCCAGTAGGTGATCCGACCAAAGCAGATCGACCTAGATTTTTGGCAGCAACTGGGGATGGTTCACGTATTTATGTTTCGTTAGAAGGAACAGGAGGAGTGGCGGTTGTCGATCCTGTAGGATTCCGTCAATTGGATATCAATGCCAAAACTGATACCGTTGATAGTATTCAACTGGATGCAGGAGCAAGACCAGGACCGATTGTTATTGGTGCAAATGATAAATTTGCATATGTCGCAGATCGAAATCCATATCGCTATGGAAGTACAAAAGGGTTAATTTTTGTCATTGATATTGACCC